>JAFZVM010000113.1 GCA_017617795.1 Oscillospiraceae bacterium | reverse complement strand
GTCATCGCCGCCGTGGCCGCTCCCGTGATCACCACCCAGCCCAAGGCCCAGACCGCCGCGGCGGGGGCGACGGCGACCTTCAAGGTGGTGGCCTCCGGTACGGGCCTTACTTATCAGTGGCAGTACAAGACAGCCAGCAGCAACACCTGGAAGGATAAATCCGGTGCCACCAAGGCCAGCTACACCGTCACGGCGAAGGAGTCCTACAACGGCATCCAGTACCGCTGCGTCGTTTCCAACGCCGGAGGCAGCGTGACCTCCTCCGCCGCGAAGCTCACGGTCACCGCCGCCGTCTCCAAGCCGGAGATCACCACCCAGCCCAAAGCCCAGACCGCCGCGGCGGGCGAGACCGCCACCTTCAAGGTGGTTGCCTCCGGTACGGGGCTCACCTACCAGTGGCAGTATTCCACCGACTACGGCAAGACCTGGCACGACAAGGCGGGGTCTACCAAGGCGACCCACACCGTCACGGTGAAGGCCTCCTACAACGGCTACCTCTACCGCTGCAAGGTGACCAACTCCGCGGGGACGGTGACCAGCAGCAAGGTGCGCCTCACGGTGAGCGGGGTGAAGCCGAAGATCCTGTCCCAGCCCGCGGCCGTTTCCGCTGCGGCGGGGGAGAGCGTCACCTTCAAGGTGGCGGCCGCAGGGGTCGGCATGAGCTACCAGTGGCAGTACAAGACCGCCGGCAGCAGCACCTGGAAGGATAAATCCGGGGCCACCTCCGCCAGCTATACCGTCACGGCCAAAGAATCCTATAACGGCATCCAGTACCGCTGCGTGGTCACCAACAGCGTCGGCAGCGTCACCTCCGATCCCGCCGTGCTGACGGTGAGCTGAGGGAGCAGAGAGAAGGTTTCACGGAATAGGATCATCCCCCTGACGGATCACAAATAGGGCCGCGCGGGTTTCATCCCGCGCGGCCTGCGTTATGCATAATTCTTTATCCTCAGATCCGGGAAACGATGAATTCCACCACCGCCTGCCTGACCTCCGGGTCCGCCCCGTAGATGCCGTTGTTGTTGCACAGCAGCAGGCTCTTGACCCCCGCCCGGGTGAGGGCCTCGAAGAAGCGGAGGCTCTGGCCCATGGGGACCTGGATGCCGCACTCGAAGATGCCGTGGACCAGCACCGTGGGGGCGCTCTTGGCGGACACGTGGCAGATGGGGCTGGCGTCCCGGGCCTTCTCCCGCAGGGCCACGTACTTGGGATCCGGGTCGTGGAGATGCAGCTTCACGTCGGCCATGCCCTTGCCGGGCCCCACGTAGTCCAGCATGGAGGCCAGGGGGGCGTAGGGCCCGTCGCACCGGGCGATGCGATCCGCCTGGAGGGGCCAGACGGCGGCGCAGTCGTCCCCCATGCCGAAGAAATCCGTAAAAGCGAAGGAGGCGCAGGCGGCCTTGACGCCGCTGTCGAACTCCGTGTTGCCGCCGATGTCTCCCTCGTCCGCCCGGCTGCCGTTGCAGGCGGCGATCATGCTGGTGAGGTGGCCGCCCATGGAGCCGCCAAGCACCGCGAAGCGGGAGGGATCCAGCCCCAGCTCGGCGGCGTGGGCTTTGAGATACCGGAAGCAGCCCTTGGCGTCCCAGCCGCAGGCGGGCCAGGGGGTGGGAGGCGGCAGACGGTAGTCGATGGAGGCCACGGCAATGCCCCGCGCCAGGAAGTCCGGGGCGGTGGCCTCGAAATCATGGTTGGAGCCGCCGAAGCCGTGGATGTATACGCAGCAGGGATAGGGGGCTTTTCCGGTCTCCGGCAGGATCACGTCCACCATCAGGTCCAGGGTGTGCCTGGGCTGGGGATTGGAGGAGCCGGGGGCCTCCTTGGAAACGGGCACTGTGGCAACGTACAGGTTCCGGTAGGTGGTCTTGGGGAGCCTGGGCCCGGGGAAGCCGGGCATGGCGCGCTTAACTTCCCAGCTGGTCTCTCCCAGGGTCCCGGTATCCGGCAGCTTCCCGCTGCCGGTGAAGGCCAGGCCGGGCACCGCGATAGTGAGGGCCATGCCCCCGGCGATGGGGCGGCGAACGGCGGTGAAGGCCCGGGTGACGAAGCGCGTATGGTCCCCGTCGGGGAAGACCTGCTGGCAGTCGAACTTCCGCCACCGCCTGCCGCTGCGCTCGATGTATACGCTGCGCTTGAAGGCGTACACGCTGGCGGGCTCGGGCTTCCCGTCCAGGGTGAGGGTGCCTGTGAACTTCGTGACGTTGGGGGCGATCACCGGCAGGCGCAGGAAGGAGGCGAAGCGGCCCCCGGTATGTACCGTCACCGTGGGCGCCTCCTCCGGGAAGCCCTCGGGCTGGTCGTAGCCGCTGCCGCCGCAGCTCACGGCGATGCGGAGCCGGCTGCCCTTCTTCACGATCCGGGAGGTAGCCTCCAGGTTGAAGGCCAGAAGGGTGGGCTTCTCCGGGCTGAGCTGCACCGCGTCCGCCTGGTAGCCCCGGTGATAGGGGACCCCAAAGGCGTCCCGGATGGTGCCGGGGCTCAGCTTGGCGTGGCTGGCCCGCATGGCGCCTTCGGTGATGAAGCTGCTGGAGCCGTCCGGCAGGACTTCGTCCAGAGCGGCGATGAAATTCCCGTCCGTATGGGTGGAGGTGACCCAGAGGTTCAGCACCGGGATGCCCGTGAGCTCCAGGTCCTTTTCCAGAGGCGGCAGGGTGAAGCAGAGGCTCTTGCTCTCATAGTCTCCCATGTCCACGGTGATGCGCCGGTCCAGCTTCCCGAAGCCGGGGTAGAGGGTCAGATCATTGCGCACGGTGTAGTCCAGCTTCCCCGCCGGGACGTCGCCCTCCGTCAGTTCCCCGTCGGGGGAGAGGTACAGATCCGGCTGAGTCTGGGTGTCCAGGGGCAGGTCCGCGGCGTAGCGCCATTCCTCCCCCTCCTTCGCCCCCTGGGTGTAGTACAGGATGGGGGGCTCGTCCGTGGAGCCGTTGTCCCGGTCCTTCAGGATGGGATCGAAGAAGCGGATGTGTTCGGCCACCCAGTCGAAGCCGCCGTTGGGCAGGTCGCTGCCGCCCCGGTAGATCTCGCAGTGCCGCCAGGGGCCCAGGAGCAGCTTCCCGCCCCAGCTCTTCCAGCCGAAGATCTCCCCGGTGCAGCCGGGGTCGAACCAGGCGGCGTTCTGGTACACCTGCACGTGGCCGTGGCGGATCTTGTCCATATACGACCAGGCGGGGATCTCCAGGTTGGGGGCGTAGCCGATGCGGGGATTGACCTGGTCCCGGAACATGTTGGGCACGTGCTGCTCCAGGAAGCCCAGGTTCATGCGGTGGCACTCCAGGGCCTCGTGGGCCAGGGGGTAATCCGGCGCGGGATCCTCGTCCACGGGGGTGCCGATGTTCTCGGCGGAGGCATGGTGGCCGGGCCGCCGGGGCAGGGAGGAGGCCCCGTTGCAGAAATTCTGATAGTAGAAATCCGGGTTGCAGTCGCAGGGGGCGGAGGCGAAGAGCCGCTTGGGCTGCCGGGTGAGCATGAGCTGCTGGCTCTGGCCCTTGTTGGAGCCGCCGAAGGAGCCCGCCTTGCCGTTGCACCAGGGTTCCAGGGTGATGGCGTCCACGATGACGGCCAGATCGTCCGCGTCCCGGGGGGAGAAGAAGCCTTCGCTCACCCCGTAGCTGGCGCCGGAACCCCGGGGCTCGATGAGAGCCAGGGCGTATCCCGCCTCCAGAAACCGCTCCAGGGTCTCCTTCCGCATATCGAAGGCCCGGCGGCGATCGTCATAGCCGCACTCCACCAGCACGGGCACCCGCTGCTCCGTCGCGGGGATATACAGGTCCACCGCGATCTTTGTGCCGTCGCAGCCGGGGTAGTACCGGGAGATCCTCTTATATTCTGCCATATTTTTACGCCCTTTCTCGTTGATTTTTGTTCATTATACCATATTTAACCGGTGTTGTATACTGACATTCTTGGGAAAATGCCGCCGTGCCGTTTTGGACCGGGGGCTTGTTTTTGTCCCGTGAGCGTTCTATACTGTCGAAAAAGGAGGGATCCGCATGGTGATCCATACCGAAGGGGAGCCCGGCGCTCCGGTCGTTCTCCTGCTGCATCCGATGCTGTTCTCCGGGGAACAGATGGCCGCCGCTGTGGGCCGTCGGCTGCCCGGCAGCCATTATCTCATCTTCCCCGACCAGGGCGGGCACGGGGAGGATCAGGGAGAATTTATCTCGCCGGAACAGGAGGCCCTGGAGCTGCACCGCTGGCTGACCGGGCAGAGGATCGAGGAGATCCGCCTGCTGTGCGCCGCCTCCCTGGGGGGCGTTACGGCCATGGAGCTGATGAAGCTGGGCGGCCTGCGCTTTCATTCCGTCCACATGGACGGCGTGCCTCTGGGGAAGCAGGACGGAATCCAGTCGCAGCTGGCTCTGACAGGATTCCTCCGGATCCATAAGAAGGCGCAGAAGGACCCGTCCTCGGCGGTGGGGATGATCTCCCGCCTCTACGGCGAGGAGCTGGGAAGGACCATGGCGCAGCAGCTGGGAGCCCTGAGCCAGGACAGCGTCCGCCGGATCCTGAAGGCCTGTCTCTCCGGCTGCGCCGTGCCGCTGGATGAGGAGCGCGTCGGCCGCCTGACCTTCGAATGGGGGGAGAAGGACCCCTCCCTGGGGAAGGCAAAGCCCGTGGCGGAAAAGCTGTATCCCCGGGCCAGGATCCTGATCCGCCCCGGACTGAACCACTGCGAGTACCTGGGCCGGAAGCCGGGGGCCTATGCCAAAGAGCTCGTCCCGGAGCTGGAGGAATGAACGGAAAAAGCATCGCCGGTCCCGGATTTTTCCGGGACCGGCGAAAACGGTCTTCAGAGGTTTATTTCTTATAATAGTCGAAGTACTTTTTGATCTTGTACTTCCCCAGCTCCCGCATGTAGGCGCCGGTGATGTTCAGCTGGATGCCGTTGTGGCTGACGCCGTAGAAGAAGCCGCCGTCGTGCTGGATCTTCCGGTTGATGACCAGCAGTCCCTGGCTGCCGTTGCAGTTCTCCTCCACCCACTGGAAGAGGTACACGTCCGGCCGGAGCTTGATATAGAAGCAGGGGCTGGACCAGGTGGCGCCGCCGCTGTTATCCCCGGAGAAGATGGTCCAGGAGTAGCTCTCGGGGGAGGAGTACACATGGATGGAGTTCATGCTGCCGCTGTAGGAATAGGCGAAGCTCTCGCCCACCAGCTCATCCGTGAAGTGGTGCCGCCGGGCGAAGGGAGGCTGGATATCCCCGTATTCCAGGGTGCCGAAGAGCACGTTGGCTCCGGCTTCCCATTCGCTGTGCCAGTTGCCGATGCCGGTTTTGACGGTGGTGGTGAGGCCGTTCCTGAAGTCCACGATCTGGCCGACCATGCTGTAATCCGGATCCCCAGTGAGCATATGGGCGAAGAAATACAGGTCCTTGTCCGGCTGGAAGCAGGCATACTGCTCCTCCTGCCAGTTGCGGCCGCCATGCCGCCATTTCAGCTTGCTGCCGTCGATGATCTGGTATTCCCAGGCCTTGCCCTTGTCCCCGCTCCAGGGAGCCTGGGCATATTTCTCCTTGTCGTTCCAGATCTTGAACTTCCTGCCCGCCAGGTCGGCGCACAGGGGCATGGTGTTGAAGGCGTTCATGATATTGGCTTCGCCGTTGAGGATGTTCTGCTTCTCCGCGGCGTGCTGCAGGGCTTCCTCCCGGGTCATGGGGATATCGATGTCCGCGGGCCGGTAGGAGTAGCGTCCGCCCTTCCGCTTGTTGATGAAGCCCATGGGCCGTTCCTGGTCGCCGTAGTCCGTGATCTTTTCCAGATGGGCTACGTCGCCGGTGCGCTCCAGCTCTGCTCTGTGCAGACGGTAGGTGAGGGAATTGTCCGCCTCAAAGCCCAGCTCCACGCCGGCGGCGGCGAAGTCGAAGAAGTTCATGACCTCGATCCACATCTTGCCGGAGAACTCCACCTCCCAGCGGGCGTAGACGTAGTACTCGTCGTCGATGCGGATGTAATCCGCCGGGTTCGTCATGGTGATGCCGCCCATCTCGCCCCCCAGCTCCGTGAAGGTGGTGCAGCAGTTGGAGGGGTTGAAGGTGAGGATCTCATAGCCGGTGTCGAATTCCCAATGCAGGCCGCGGCCCTCGATCCGGTTGGTGGTGGTGTGGAGCTTCGCGGGCTTTTTGTTGTCGCCCTTGTCGATCCAGCCGAAGTAATACTGCCGCTGGATCTCCCGGGGGATATCCCGGAAATGATCCGGCTTCCGGTCCCCGTACAGGCTGCCGCCCACGGGCACGCTGATGCCGAACCAGGTCTCAAAGGCGGTGCAGGCCCAGGTGCGCCGGTCGATCACAAGGTGCCAGCCCCGGTCCGTGCCGGGGATCAGGTGGGTGAGGAGAGTGACGTCCCCCAGGGAGACGGCGGCATAGGCCGCGGTCCAGGTCTTGTTTCCTTCCTTCACCTTCAGGGTCTTTTCATCCTTGATCTCGTACTTCAGGGTCTTGGGGGCGAACTCCCCCTCCAGCTTCACGGCGAACTTCAGGCCCGCCAGGCAGGGGCAGCTCTGTCCTGCGGCGGCCGGAGCCGCGCCGATCTTCTCGTCCACGTATTCCTTGGTCAGGGGATCGAATTTCGTGAAAAACATGCTTTAACCCTCCGATTCTATATGGTTTTTCCTGGTTTCGATTCTAAGGCCTGATGAAAGCGTTGTCAAGCGCGCTGCGCTTTCCGGCCCGTTTTTCCTTGACGCTCCGGCAGGCTTTCGGTACAATAAAACAAAGAATGTATGCGAACAGGGAGGTACGGTATGAAGATCACAAAGGTTGAAGTATTTGAATTCATCTGCGAGGGAAAGCCTTTTTTCCGGGTCATCGGCTGCCGCGTGCATACCGACGAGGGGATCTACGGGGATGGGGAAGCCGCCCTGTCCTACGGCGTGGGCGCCTCCGCGGCCTTCGGCATGGTGAAGGACCTGGCGAAGCTGGTCATCGGCATGGATCCCATGGAGAACGAGGTCATCTGGCACAAGCTGTACCGCACCACCTTCTGGGGCCAGGCGGGGGGACCTGTGGTGTACGCCGGGATCTCCGCTCTGGACGTGGCTCTATGGGACATCAAGGGCAAAGCTCTGGGCCTGCCCATCTACCGCCTGCTGGGCGGCAAATTCCGGGAGGATCTGCGGGCCTACGCCAGCCAGATCCACCAGGGCTTCGGACCGGTGCACGAGGTCAAGAAGAGCGTGCAGGATTACTATGATATCACCAAACAGGTGGTATCCGAGGGGTACGACGCCGTGAAGGTGGACTTCATGTGCTACGACGAAAACGGAAAGGCCTACACCTACGAGGACCGGAAGGCCATGCTCCTGCCCCGGGTGCTGGCTACCTTTGAGGAGCGGCTTGCCGCCGTGCGGGAGGCTGCCGGGCCCTACGTGGACATCATCATCGAGAACCATTCCAACCTGGACGCCCTCAGCGCCATCCAGGTGGCCCAGATGGCGGAGAAGTACAAGATCCTGTATTTCGAGGAGCCCAACAGCCCCAACGTGAAGACCTCAAAATTCATATGCGAGCATATCAACATCCCCCTGGCCAACGGGGAGCGGATCTTCTCCCGGTGGCAGTACGCGCCCTATTTTGAGAATATGGCCCTGCAGATCGCCCAGCCGGATATCGGCACCTGCGGCGGTCTGACGGAGGCAAAGAAGATCTGCGATCTGGGCCACATCTACGATGTTTCCATCCAGGCCCACGCCTGCGGCAGCCCCATCAGCTCCACCGTGGCCCTGCATCTGGAGACTGCCATCCCCAACTTCATCATCCATGAGCACCACCTGTGCTTCCTCCACCAGTACAACAAGGATCTCTGCACCATGGACTATCAGCCGGTGAACGGCCGCATCAAGGTCCCGGAGCTGCCCGGTCTGGGAAACGAGTGGACGGAAAAGGCCATGGCAGGGGCCGTCAAGGCCACGGTGGAATAAGAGCAAGGAGAAACGGCAATGAAGATCACCAGTATCGACGTCTTTGCCCTGAAGCCCCGGTATATGCCCCAGGCCATGCGGGGCATCGTCTGCCGGATCAATACGGATACGGAGCTGTACGGCTACGGGGAGGCCGCCGTATCCTACGGCAAGGGTTCCATGGCGGGCTTCCACATGATCAAGGAGCTGGCCCCGGTGATCCTGGGGCAGGACCCCCTGCGGACGGAGTGGCTCTGGGAGCGGATGTTCATGGATACCTTCTGGGGCCAGAGCGGCGGGCCCATCTTCTACTCCGCCATGAGCGCCATCGATATCGCCCTGATGGACATCAAGGGCAAAGCCTTCGGGGTGCCCTGCTACCAGCTCATCGGCGGTAAGCAGCGGGACAAAGTCCGGGCCTATGCCAGCCAGCTCCAGCTGGGCTGGCCGGAGGATGAGGCCAGAGGCCTGCGCATCGCCGTGACCCCGGAGGATTACGCACGGGAGGCGGAGTGCGCCCTGAAGGAAGGGTACACCGCCATCAAGACGGACTTCACCTGTGTGGGGCCGGACGGCCGGATGCGGGACCACGATACCATGCGGGGCATCGTGCCGAAGGAGATGATCGACACCGCCTGCGCCCGTCTGGAGGCCACCCGGAAGGCGGTGGGGCCGGACGTGGACATCATCGTGGAGTGTCACAGCCACACGGACGCCCTCAGCGCCGTCCAGTATGCCCGGGCCATTGAAAAGTATGGCATTTATTATTTCGAGGAGGGGACCTATCCCCTGAATACGGACACCGCCAAAAACTGCGCCCGGAAGGTGAACATCCCCATGGCCAACGGGGAGCGGATCTACACCCGCTGGCGCTATCTGCCCTTCCTGCAGGACGACTCCATCCAGGTCATCCAGCCGGAGATCGCCAACTGCGGCGGCATCACGGAATGCAAGAAGATCTGCGACCTGGCCCATATCTATGACGCCTCGGTGCAGATCCATGTCTGCGGCAGCCCCATCAGTCTGGCGGCGGCGCTGCAGGTGGAGGCGGCCATTCCCAATTTCCAGATCCATGAGAACCACGTGATCAACAAATTCCTCTTCACCCGGGAGCTGGGAAAGACAGACATGGCGGCGGTGAACGGGGACTTTATCATCCCGGATGACCCCGGCATCGGCCAGGAGCTCTCCGACTACGCCCTCCAGACGGCGTACCATGAGACCGTACAGTAAATTATCAAAATATATGAGGAGGTATGAACCATGCTTACGTTGGAACAGATCCATGAGATCGGCAAGGAACTGGAAAGCATCTATTGTCTGAAGAACGCCCCCATGGCCATCCGCCTGGTGAACCGGGACGAGATCCCCGAGGGCTGCGTCCAGCCCTCCGCCCAGGGGAAGCACTACGCCCTGTGCCAGACCCTGTCCTACGTCCGCCGCACCCGGAAGGCCCAGGCCATCTTCCCGGAGGACCACTGGTGCCTCTGGCCCGTGATCAACTTCCGCCTGCGGGACCTGGATGAGAAGGACAAGCGCTTCGTGGGCAGCGGGTACTTCATCCGGGACCGGGAGCTGAGCTACAAGCACTTCGTGGAGGAGTATCCCTACATCGACGAGGATAAAAAGAAGGACGGCATGGTCATCGCCCCCCTGGAGAGCTGCACCTTCGAGCCCCAGGCCATTATGATCTACTGTGATCCCTCCCAGCTGCGGCAGCTCCTCATGGCCGCCAAGTGGCACAGCGGCCAGATCACCAAGGCCTGCCTGGATACCTGCGACAGCTGCGGCGCCGCCCTGGTGCCCGTGCTGAACGGCACCATGGACTACAACCTCTCCATGCCCGACGCCGGGGAATACGAGCGAGGCCTGGTGGGGGAGAACGAGATGATCTTCACCCTCACGGGGAAGAACCTGGAGGTGTTCATCGAGTCTGCCCGCCAGCTCATCAAGGCCGGGTTCAGCTATAAGCAGCTGGCCTACGAGCTCCACGCCGATTATCCCCGGCCCAAGTTCTACAACGATATGTTTGAAAAGTGGGGTCTCGCCACCAGCGACGACCTCTGGACCCCCTCCTCAAGATAAAAAGAGGCGGAACCATTCCGACTCCCGGCAGAGGCAAAGCTCCGGGGTGCGATGCACTTTCCTGCACCGCACCCCGGTTTTCTGTGTTCGGTTTTCTCTCCGGTCCGTCAGCTGACCAGCAGCATTGCGCCGTTGGAATAGACGCTGCCATAGCTGTTGGTCACCCTGCAGCGGTAGAGGATGCCGTTGTATTTGGCGTTCGCGGTGGCCGTGTAAGAGGCGGACGTGGCCCCGGCCTTGTCGTGCCAGTTGGTGCCCCCGTTGGTGGAATACTGCCACTGGTAGGTCATCCCCACCCCCGCGGCCACCACCTTGAAGGTAACGCTGTCTCCCGCCGCTGCCGTCTTCGCCCCGGGCTGGGACAGGATCTTGGGCTTCACCCCGCTCACCGTGAGGCGCACCTTGCTGCTGTAAACGGTCCCCGCGGAGTTCGACACCTTGCAGCGGTAGAGCATGCCGTTGTAGGACTCCTTGGCCGTGACGGTGTAGCTGGCCTTGGTGGCACCGGTCTTGTTCTTCCAGGTCTTGCCGTAGTCGTTGGAGTACTGCCACTGGTAGGTGAGCCCCGTGCCGGAGGCCACCACCTTGAAGGTGGCGGTCGCCCCCACAGCAGCGGTCTTGCCCGTGGGCTGGGTGGTGATGACGGGCTTGGCGGGGGTGACCGTGAGCTTGGCGCTGTTGGAGGTCACGCTGCCCCCGGCATTGGTGACGACGCAGCGGTATAGGATGCCGTCATAGGATTCCTTGGCCGTGACGGTGTAGCTGGCCTTGGTAGCGCCGCTCTTGTTCTTCCAGGTGCTGCTGCCGCTGGCCTTGTACTGCCACTGGTAGCTCAGTCCCTCGCCGGAGGCCGCCACCTTGAAGGTCGCCTTCGCGCCTGCGGTAACCGTCTTGCCGGAGGGCTGGGTGGTGATCACCGGCTTGGGGATGACGGTCAGCTTCGCGCTGTCGGAGATCACGCTGCCCGCCGTATTGGAAACGATGCAGCGGTAGAGCATCCCGTCATAGGATTCCTTCACCGTGACGGTGTAACCGGCGGAGGTGGCCCCGGTCTTGTTCGTCCAATTTTCTCCGTTATCCTTCGAATACTGCCACTGGTATGTAAGATCATCCCCGTCGGCCGCTACGGTAAAGGACGCGGTCTGGCCCGCCGCGGCGGTCTGGGGGGCGGGCTGGGTGGTGATTGCAGGCTTGCTTCGCGCGACCCATGTGATCTTACCGCTGTAGTTCTGCAGCACGCTTTCCGTCCAGCTGGGGTCGTTCCCGGGATAATAGGCTGTGGCGGTGACCTGGTAGAACACGCTGCTGCTGGTGCTGCCGAAATCCGGCGCAGAGCCCTCGAAGGTGATCGTTTTCAGCGAACTGCAACACCAAAAGGCCATTGTGCCGATCTCCGTCACGTTTTTTGGGATGGTGATCTCCGATAATTTCTGGTCATTATAGAATGCGTAATCGCCGATGCTCGTCACGCTCTCCGGGATCGTGAAATTCGTCAGGCTGCTGCATTTGCTGAGGACATCCGTTTCCAGCTTTGTCAAGCCCTCCGGGAGGGAAATCGTCGTCAGATCCGTGCAGTAATAGAAAGCGCCTTCTCCGATCTCCTGCACGGTATCCGGGATCGTGAAGCTCGTTGCGTGGATGAGACCGGAGAACGCCCAGGCACCGATGCGCGTCACGCCGCTTTCGACAATAACAGCTTCTATATAAGTGTATCTGCTGCGCCAGGGAGTAGTCACGATCAGGCCGTTCGATTCGTTTGGACACGTGAGATCACCCATCTCTCCCGTGCCGCTAATGGTCAGCGTATGATCGGAATAGCTCCAGGTGACGTTATCCCCGTATTCTCCGGTATCTGCTTCTATGACTCCGCAGTTTCCGCCTTCCGCCCGGACCGGAACGGAAAAGATCGGCAGCAGGGCGAACACCAGCACCAGGGTGAGCAGAACGCTCAGGAACCGCTTCGATTTCATGCAAAAAACCTCCTTCGGTATGACCCCGAAGGAGGCGCGTCTGTCCGCTGAACCCCTCCGAGGCGCGGTATTGTCCTTGGAGATGTTGTCCCCTGAGGACATCCTGTTTCTTCTGCGATCAGCATAGCACAGTTTTCCGGAAAACGCAACGGATCCGCGCAGCCCGGGTGACCACTGGTCACTAACATAACAAAACAGAACGGAACCAAATCAAACCGAACCGAACAAAAACAAACGGAAACAAAGCGATACGGAAAGGAACGGAAAGGAAAGGAAAAGAACCAAACGAACCCCGGCAGAACGAAGACGGACAGGATGTGGAAGGATTGGGGACGGTTTTGTGGACAACTCCCCCGGGAGAAAAAGAAAACGGCTGCAGCGGCTGAAAAACCGTCGCGGCCAACGAATACAATATGGCGATGCGGCGCGGGCTGTGGAAAACCCATTGTGGAATAGTGGATAACTCCTTCCTCAGCCCTCCACCCGGCGGATCTCCCTGACCTCCGGGGCGAGAATATCCACCTCTTCCCGGCCGATGCGGGCGAAGCCCCCCCGGACCCGGCAGGAGAAAACGGTTTTTCCTCCCGCGACGCAGCGTACGCCGCCCCCTTCCTCCAGGGCGGCCACGGCGGGAAGATGGCCCGGGAGGACGCCCAGACTGCCGCCCCCCTCGCCGGAGGCGTTATCCTTTACCGTGAAGTTCACGGCGTCGCATAGGCAGGAAAAAATCTCCCCCTCCGGGGTAAGGAGGCGGAAGCGCAGCTTCTCCGCCATCAGCCCAGCTCCTTCCCGGCGGCGAACACCTCTTCGATGGTCCCGTGCATCAGGAAGGCCTGCTCCGGCAAGTCGTCGCAGTCTCCTCCCAGGATGGCCTCGAAGCCCTTGATGGTATCCTCCACCCGGACGAAGCGGCCGGCCAGGCCGGTGAAGCCCTCCGCCACGTGGAAGGGCTGACTCATGAAGCGCTGGATCTTCCTGGCCCGGTGCACCGTGAGCTTATCCTCCGGGGAGAGTTCGTCCATCCCCAGGATGGCGATGATATCGTGCAGCTCGCTGTACCGCTGGAGGATGCGCTGCACCTCCCGGGCCGTCCTGTAGTGCCGGTCCCCCACGATCTCCGGGGAGAGCATGCGGGAACTGGATTCCAGGGGGCTGACGGCGGGATAGATGCCCTGCTCCACGATGGACCGGGAGAGGACGGTGGTGGCGTCCAGATGGGAGAAGGTGGTGGCGGGAGCCGGGTCCGTCAGGTCGTCCGCCGGAACGTAGATGGCCTGGACGGAGGTGATGGAGCCGTGGATCGTGCTGACGATGCGCTCCTGGAGCTGGCCCATCTCCGTGGCCAGGGTGGGCTGATAGCCCACGGCGGAGGGCATGCGTCCCAGCAGAGCGGATACCTCCGAGCCCGCCTGGGTGAAGCGGAACATATTGTCGATAAACAGGAGCACGTCCTTGTTGGCGGTATCCCGGAAATACTCCGCAAGGGTCAGGCCGGAGAGAGGGACCCGGAGGCGGGCGCCGGCGGGCTCGTTCATCTGCCCGAACACCAGAGCGGTCTTGTTCAGCACCCCGGACTGTTTCATCTCCTGCCAGAGGTCGTTTCCCTCCCGGGAACGCTCGCCCACCCCGGCGAAGACGGAGTAGCCGTCGTGCTCGAAGGCGATATTCCGGATGAGCTCCATGATGAGGACGGTCTTGCCCACCCCCGCGCCGCCGAAGAGGCCGATCTTGCCGCCCTTGGTATAGGGGGTCATCAGGTCGATGACCTTGATCCCCGTCTCCAGCAGCTCGCCTCCGGGGACGATCTCCGTAAAGGGCGGGGCGTTCCGGTGGATGGGGCTGCGGGCGACGCCGGAGAGGTCGTCCCCCCGGTCGATGGGATCTCCCGAGACGTTGAGCATCCGCCCCAGGGTCTTTTCCCCCACGGGGATGGTGATGCACTCCCCGGTATCCATGGCGAACATTCCCCGGGAAAGGCCGTCCGTGGCGTGCATGGAGATGCAGCGGACCACGCCGTCTCCCAGCTGCTGCAGGGTCTCCAGCACCAGCTTGCCGTTGCCGGTGTCCACCTCCAGAGCGTTGAAGATCTCCGGCGTCTCCCCGGGATCAGGGAAGGTCACGTCCACCACGGGACCGATGATCCGGGTAATAAGGCCCTTGGTTCCCGACGACATGCTTATCCCTCCCTCCACGGCCCGTAGCCGGATGATGTTTCGATGACGCCGGAGGTCACCTGGGTCTGGCGCTGGCGGTTGATGGCCGTCTCCAGGGATGCGGCGGATTTGGTCCCGTTGTCGTAGGCGGAGCGCATGGACACCAGGGTGGCCCCCTGTACCCCCGTCGCCCCCCGGAGCAGCAGGGAATAGATCTCCGCCCGGAGGCAGAACTCCGCCAGTCCCTCCGTCGCAGTCTTCTGATCCGGGATCCACAGAATGTCTCCGGCCTTGCCGCCGCCCTCCCCGGGCAGCAGCTCCAGCTGCCGGGGCTCCTGCCGCAGGGCGTTCACCCCTTCGCCCCAGACGAAGAGGACCCGGCCGATCCCGCCGCCGGAGTACAGGGCCAGGATCCGGTCCGCCAGCGCTTCCGCCTCCGCATACAGGGGCACGTCGGAGACGGAGAAAACGTCCAGCAGGGGATAGCCTTTTTCCCGGCAGTAGGCTGCGGCTATTCTGCCGCAGGCAATATAATCCTGCCTCTCCGGCTCCGCCAGGGAGCGGAAGAAGGCGAACAGGTCATTGTGATAGCTGCCGCAGAGGCCCCGGTTGCCGGACAGGAGGATCACCAGGGTCCGATCCGCTCCCTCCGGGGGAGAGAGGACCGTGCCGGAGGCTTCCAGCAGCTCCCGGCAGCCCTGGGCATAGGCGGCGAAGGATGCATTGACCGCGTTGAGCCGGGCCAGCTTGGCGGAGGATACGGTGCGCATGGCGCCGGCCAGCTGACAGATGGTCTGCACGCCCCGCAGGCGCTTTTTCAGATCAGTCAGCGTCGCCATGTCTGGCCTCCCGGACGAACCGGCCCAGGGCTTCCTTCACCCGGTCCATCTCCTCCCCGCTCAGCTTCGCTCCGGTCTTCAGCCGTTCCGGGATCGTTGGCTCATAGGTTTCCATCCAGGCATACAGGCTGGATTCAAAGTCCTCCATGGTCTCCTTGCTCTCCCCGGCGGCGAAGCCTTCGGACACCGCCAGGATCAGCAGGGCCTGCTTCCAGTCCGGCAGGGGGGCGTACCGCCGCTGACAAAGGGCGGCCATCATCCGCTCCCCGGCGGAGAGGACGGCGCGGGTGCTGTCGTCCAGGTCGGAGCCGAACTGGGAAAAGGTGCTGAGCTCCCGATACTGGGCCAGATCCATGCGCAGACGGGAAGAGACCTGCTTCATCAGCGGGGTCTGGGCGGCGGAGCCCACACGGGAAACGGAGAGACCCACGTTCACCGCAGGCCGCTGTCCGGCGTTGAACAGGTCCGTTTCCAGGAAGATCTGCCCGTCCGTGATGGAGATCACGTTGGTGGGGATGTAGGCGGAGATGTCGCCCATCTGCGTCTCGATCATGGGGAGGGCGGTGACGCTGCCCCCGCCGGCCTCCTCCGTGAGCCGGGCGGCCCGCTCCAGGAGCCGGGAATGGAGATAGAACACGTCCCCGGGGTACGCCTCCCGTCCGGAGGGGCGGTGGAGGAGCAGGGACAGCTCCCGGTAGGCCACGGCGTGCTTGGAGAGGTCGTCGTAGATGATCAGGCAGTCCTGCCCGGAGTAGAGGAAATACTCGCTCATGGCGGCCCCGGCAAAGGGGGCGATATACTGCATGGAGGCGGAGCTGGAGGCGGGGGCGCTGACGATGGTGGTATAGGACATGGCGCCGTATTTCTCCAGCTTATCCCGCAGCTCCGCCACCGCCGTTTCCTTCTGGCCGATGGCCACATAAATGCAGGCCACGTTCTTGCCGCGCTGGTTCAGGATGGCGTCCACAGCCAGGGCGCTCTTGCCGCTCTGCCGGTCGCCGATGATGAGCTCCCGCTGGCCCCGGCCGATGGGGACCAGGGCGTCGATGGCCTTGATGCCCGTATGGAGGGGAACGGAAATGGATCTCCGGTCCGGGATGCCCGGAGCGGGGTACTCGATGGGGCGCTTCAGGTCCGTGCGGATGCGGCCCTTGCCGTCGATGGCCTGGCCCAGGGGATCCACCACCCGGCCCAGGAGGGCCTCTCCCACGGGGACGCTGGCGATGCGGCCCACCCGGCGTACCCGGCTGCCGCTCTCGATATTCTCATAGTCGCCGAAGACGACGCAGCCGATGCGCTGGGGCTCGATATCCAGGATCATGCCCCGCTCGCCGCAGTCGAACTCCACCACTTCGCCGTACATGATGTCCGCCAGACCGTCCAGCCAGCAGATACCGTCGGAGATGCTCAGGACCCGGCCCAGCTGGAAGGTATCCAGTTGGGGCTCCGCCTCCCGGATCCCTGCCATCATGTCCTCCAGGATGCTTTCCTTATCCAGGACCTTGTCCAGGGGCCGTTTCAGCAGATCCTTTTCCAGGTGATAGAGCCGGTTTTCCACCGTCATATCGTAGACGGTATCGCCGATGCGCAGGCGCAGGCCGCCGATCAGGTCCGGGTCCACCTTCACCCAGTAGGAGGGTTTGCCTCCCACCTCCCGCAGCAGGGCGGTGGTCCGCTGACCGATGAGATCCACCAGCTCGTCCGCCAGCGGATAGGCGGAGGTGAGGGTGACGTACAGCACGTCGTGATGCATCAGATAACACATATCTCCGGGGGTGATGCTGATTTTTTCCAGGATCCGCTCCGCCAGAATGGGTTCCAGCGCCCGAAGGCGGGAGACCTGGGGCTCCCGGCCGAGGTGATCTCCCAGCTCCAGGCACAGGGCACGCACCGCCTGGTCCCGGGCGGTTCCCATGGCCTCCCGGCGGAGCTCCTCCAGCTCCCGGGCATGGACCTGTTCAGCCAGCGCTTTTTCCGATCCCAGGGTCCGGCGCAATGCATCCAGCCCGCCGTCCTCCGGTTCCTCCGGCAGGGCGTCGGGCTCCTTTTCCTTTTCCGTTTCAGGCTGCTCTTCCAGGGCGGCGGCCTCCAGGGCCTCCGCCTCATCCAGGGCCTTGCCGATGTCCTTTCGCCGCTGCGCAAAGCGGGGAAGAACCGATCTCCGGCCCACCAGCCAGAGACCCAGGCCCAGGAGCAGGAAATTCACCAGGGCGTATAAAAAATGCATTCAGCGTTCTCCGTAAGACACGAGCTTTTCCGTAAAGGCTTCCACGTGGTCATGGAGGGAGGTGGCCAGCTCGGGCACCAGGGCGGCGGCCTCGGCCTCCATCTCCTTCCGCTGCTGTTCGGTATCCTGCCGGAAGGCCAGGGCCTGGGCGTTCAGCTCCGCCTCGCCGGCTTCCCGCTGCGCCTGAAGCTCCCGCTGCCGGTCCTCGGCTCTCCGCCGGAGGGCAAGCTGCCGCTCAGCCTCCCGCCGGGCTTCTTCCTCCGCCCGCTGGGCGCTCTTGTCCAGAGTCCGGGCGTGGGCGATGCGCGCATCCCTGGCGTCCATGAACCGCAGCAGGGGCCGCAGCAGCAGACGCCAGAGGATCAGCATGAAGGCACAGAAGCAGAGGATGGTCCAGATCAGGATATTGGGCTGGATATTCATCTTATCCGGTTCAGGCGATCTTGCCCACCAGCATGAAGGCGATGAGCAGACCATAGATGGTGAGGGCCTCCATCAGAGCCATGGAGAGCAGCAGAGCTCCCCGGATATCCTTGGCGGCCTCCGGCTGCCGGGCGATGCTTTCCATGGCGGCCCGGGCGGTCTTGCCCTGGGCCAGGGCGGGGAACACGGTGGAGAGGGCGATGGTCAGTGCCGCCGCAAGGGCGATAATGGCGGAATCGGACATGGTACAATCTCCTTTTTCGTTGATGAAAAGTCCGGGTTTTGTTTAATCTTCAATGAATTCCTGCAGATAGGAGGCGGTGAGCATGGTGTACACGATGGCCTGGATGGCGCAGAACAGCAGGCTCAGGACCATCATGATAATGGGGGCGCCGATGGGGAGCAGATGGTAGAGGTTTTCCATCACCGTTTCTTCCCCGAAGATGTTGCCGAAAAGACGCAGGGCCAGGGAGGCGGGTTTGATGAGCTCATCCAGCAGCAGAAGGGGCACCACCGGGGTGAGGAAATGCTTCAGGTAATGCTTCGCTCCGGCGTGGATCCCCGCCGCCTGGAGAAAGACGAAGGTGACGATGCCCAGCCCCAGGGTGACGGAGAGGGAAGAGGTGGGGGCCTTGACGTATTTGCTGATCCCCACCCCCGGGATGAGGCCGGAATAGTTGGACAGGATGATGAAGCAGAACAAGGGGCCCAGGAAGAAGAGATACTTCCTGCCGTTCTCCCTGCCCAGAATGCCGGAAAAGAAGTTGTCCAGACCGCTGACGGCGATCTCCAGCAGATTCTGGAGCCGGCCGGGCCGCTCCTTCAGATTCCGGGTGACCAGCAGGGAGATCACAGCCGCCAGGACCAGAAAGATCCACATGGCGATCACTTCCCCGGTCACGTCCAGGATGCCGAACAGGCGGATCACCGGTTCGGAGGGTTCACCCACGGCGCATCACTCCTTTCCTTTGCTCTCCAGGTCCCGGGCTATCCGCCGGGTGAAGAGGGCCAGCAATATCGTCAGTCCCAGCGCTCCGCCGATGAGCAGGGCATAGAGGCTGAGACCCGTGTGTTTTCCGATCAGGTACAGCGCCAGGAAATAGGCCGCGCTCAGGAGCATCCGAAGGGGTGAGGCCAGGCTCAGCCCGGTTTCTCCCTTGCTCCCCATCAGGCGGCGGAGGAGAAGATAGTTCACCCAGGAGATCAGCGCTCCCCCCGCGAACGCGGCAAGCCCGGTGAGAAACAGTTCCATGGGAGCACCTCCTTCCTATAACTCTGTATTATACCACGACAGGGCAGATTTGCCAATGTCTGTACGGGAAATAACGCAAAAAACCCGCAGGGCGGGAAGCCCTGCGGGTCAAAAAAGCGTTGGAGCGTTTTTGTTTCTCAGCTGTTGTCGGTGTGGTCCTTGGGCTTGGCGTTGGCGTTGCCCATGCCGCCGGAGATGGTCCAATGCCGGTAGGCGCTGGCGGCGTCGCCGCTGGCGCGGGCCTTCTTGGCGGCCTCGGTATACAGGCCGTACTCGTGGGCCACCAGGTTCTCCGTGTAGCTGGCGTCGGTGTGGGGGTTCCGGGGCAGGGGCACGTTCTGCTCGCCCGCCAGGATATCCTGCACCTTCTTGACGTCCAGGGTATGGGTGCTGGTGCCGTCCGCCACAGCCACGGCGGCGGCTACGCCCGCGGCCTGACCGGTGCCGACGCACTGGGGGATCAGGTTCACGTTGTCGATGGCGATGCGGTCCGCGGAGATATGGCGTCCGGGGGCCAGGAGGTTCTCCACCTTCTGAGGCAGGATGGCGCGGTAGGGGATCTCGATGGGGGCGTTGTCGTTCAGGGTGTCCACGGTGCAGTGCCAGGCGATGCAGTCCTCATGCTCCTTGGGGAAGGCCCAGTCGTTGGAGGAGATGACGTACTCGCCCACGATGCGGTGGGAGCCTCTGGTGCCCAGCTGGGGCGCGATGTCGTACAGGTAGGCGTCCTTGAAGATCTCGGGGCAGACGGTCTTGTAGTAGTCCACGACCTTCCGCAGGGCCAGACGGGTCTTCATTTCGGTATCGGTCAGGTCCTTGATCAGGGAGCAGTCATGCTTGGGCTGCCAGTTGTTCATCCAGCTCACGTCGTCCGTGGGGCCGTCGATCATGCCGGCGCGGAAGCCGTGGATCTGCGCGACGGCCTGGCCCATGGCGCGGGCTTCTTCCATATGGGTGCGCATCCATTCGCCGTAGGCCTTCTTGCTGAAGCCGCCGATACGATACACCAGAGCGGTGGAGGAGCAGCGGCACTCATCGTCGATGGCGGAGGAGGTGGGAGCGCCGGAGAGACGGCACAGGTCCGCGTCGCCGGTGGCGTCGATGACCACCTTGGCGAGAACGGCCTTGCGGCCTTCCTTGCTCTCAAAGATAACGCCCTTGCAGATATTGCCTTCCATAATGGGCTTGGTGCCCCAGCTGTGGTACAGGACCCGGATGGCGTCCGCGTGCTCGGCGAGCATCACGTCCATCTCGATCTTCATCTGGTTGGGCTCCACGGTGAAGCCGAACTCGATGCGGTCCCGGGTGGCGCCGCCCACGCCCCGGAAAGCCTTCATAAGCAGGGGATCATGGCTGCCGGTGAGGGACTGATCGGGACCGGCCACGGCGCCGGGGATCTTGCGGAGGCGGTCGAACCACTCCTCCTGGATGCCCCGGACATAGATCTTGTCGTGGAAGGAGAGGCTGGGGATGAGCAGCACGTAACCGCCGGTCACGTCGCCGCCGCAGTAGCCGTACCGTTCCATAAGGATGATGTTCTTGCAGCCCGCCCGGGCAGCGGCGATGGCTGCGGTATGGCCGGCGGAGCCGCCGCCTACCACCAGAACGTCGCATTCATCATATACGGGGATCGTTGTCTGAGGCTCGATATAGGTCTTTGCGTTCATTCTGTTTCCTCCTTGATGATCGTCAGATCGCATATTATGACTAATATATTACATCATAGCATACAACAGGGGGAATTGCAAGGACAAGGGAGCGGGGACAGCGGATGGAAATTCGGGACCCCGTGATGAGCCTGCGTCAGTGCAGGTTCACGAGAGCCAGACTTCGGTCCCGTCCTCGCTCCAGGTGAACCGGGTATCCAGCTGTTCCAGCCGGCAGAGCTCCCGGATGTGGGCCAGGACTTCGTCCCCCTTTTCCCCCCGGCGCACCGGGACCGGATGGCCGGTATCATCGATCCAGCAGGGAATGAAGCCGGCCCGGACCAGGCCGGTCTCATCAAAGACACCCTTGGCGATCAGGGTGTTGCGGGAGGCCTGGTCCCCCACGTAGAAGGGGATGGTCTCGGTGATGGGCTCCCGGGGCCGGATCAGGGCCTCCGTGTTGACTCCCTGCCAGTGGTTCGGCAGGAATCGGCGCTGCCCCGCCAGGGCCGTGCCCTCCTGGAGGAAGGCGTCCGTTGCGAAGATGAAATGGCCGATGCTGTAGTAGATCGGTTTGCCCCTGTACATCTCGATCCCCAGCAGGGTGTGGGGGTGGTGGGCGAACACCATCTCCGCCCCCGCGTCGATGGCGGCGTGAGCGATCTCGATCTGGTACTGCTGGATATCCGTGCTGTGCATCCGGCCCATGTGGAAGCTGGCCAGGACCGTCGCCCCATCCGCCTTCGCCTTCCGGAAGGCGGTGCGCATCTGCGCCAGGGCGGCGGGACTGACGGAGGTATAGATGTGGGTGGGCAGGGCTCCGGGCTCGTTGGTGTCGTTGTCATAGGAGGTGGCGACATAGATGAACGCCGCCCCGGCCTTGGCCGGAGTCGCCTGAACGGTCTTCGGCCCCACGGCGGTGTAGGAGAAGCAGGCAAATTTCAGCCCCTTCCGCGTGATCACCGCGGGAGCGCAGGCTTCCGCTTCGTTTGCCCCTTCTCCCGCCGTTGCGATGCCCAGCTCATGCAGCTTATCCAGGGTGTCCATGACGCCGTAATATCCCTGGTCGAAGGAGTGATTCCCCGCGCAGGTGCCCACGTTGAAGCCTGCGTCCTTCATGGCCTCCAGCCGGACGGGATCCGTGGCCGGAGCGCTGTGGTTGTCGTAGGCGCTCCACTGGGGGCGGTTGGTGTAGGGGATCTCCACCTGGCCGATCACCACGTCGCCGCTTTTCAGCAGCTCCCGGGATTCATCGAAGTATTTTTCCACCTCCGGGACATCCAGGATCAGATCCCCCACGGAGAGGACAGCTGCCTTTTTCATCCAGTACCACCTCTGATGATCGTTGCGTTTCAGATGCTTCTATCTTACCAGCGGGCGGGAGAACGGTCAAGCAGACAGAAGAATCGCGGCGGGAGGCAAAAAGCACCGGGCGGAAACCGCCCGGTGCGCTGCTGTTTATCAGTTTTTCGGCGCGTATTTCGCCGCCAGGTCCTCCCGGAGCTTATATTTGAGGATCTTGCCTGCGGCGTTCATGGGGAATTCGTCCATGAAATCCACGTACCGGGGCACCTTGTACTTGGCCATGTTGGCCCGCACGAAGGCCTTGACCTCGTCCGCGGTCATGGTTTCCCCTTCCTTGAGGATGATGCAGGCGCCGATCTCCTCGCCCATAGCTTCGTCCGCAACGCCCACCACCTGCACGTCCGCGATCTTGGGATGGGTGTACAGAAATTCCTCGATCTCCTTGGGGTAGATGTTCTCGCCGCCCCGGATGATCATGTCCTTCAGCCGTCCGGTGATGCGGAAGTTGCCCTCCGGGGTGCGACAGGCCAGATCGCCGGTATGGAGCCAGCCGTCCTTATCAATGGCGGCGGCGGTGGCGTGGGGCATCTTGTAATACCCCTTCATCACGTTGTATCCCCGGGCCAGGAATTCGCCGCTCACGTTGTCCGGGCAGTCCTCCCCGGTTTCCGGGTCCACGATCCGGCATTCCACCTCCGGGAGGGGGCGGCCCACGGTGGTGACCCGCACGTCGATGGAATCGTCCGTCCGGCTCATGGTGCAGCCGGGGCTGGCTTCCGTCTGGCCGTAGACGATGGTGATCTCCCGCATGTTCATCCGTTCCACCACCTCCCGCATCACCGGTTCGGGACAGGGGGATCCGGCCATGATGCCGGTGCGGATGCAGGAGACGTCCACCTTCTGAAAATCCGGATGCTCCATCAGGGCGATGAACATGGTGGGCACCCCGTGGAAGCAGGTGATCCTCTCCCGGTGGATGCACTCCAGGGCGGGACGCACAGAGAAGTAGGGCAGGGGCAGCATGGTGACGCAGTGGGTGACGGAGGCCGTCATGGCCAGCACCATGCCGAAGCAGTGGAACATGGGCACCTGGATCATCATCCGGTCCGCGGTGCTCAGGTCCATCCGGTCCCCGATGCATTTGCCGTTGTTCACCACGTTCCGGTGGGTGAGCATGACCCCCTTGGGGAAGCCAGTGGTGCCGGAGGTGTACTGCATGTTGCACACGTCGTCCGGCTTCACCGCGGCGGCCCGGCGCAGGAGCTCCTCGGGAGGTACCCGGTCCGCCCGGGCCTCCGCCTCCTCAAAGGTCTGGCACCCCGCCATGCGGAAGCCCACGGTGATGACGTTCCGCAGGAAGGGAAGCCGGCGGGAATGGAGGGGGCTGCCGGACCGGGTGTGCTCCAGCTCGGGGCAGAGCTCCCGGATGATGCCGGCATAGTCGCTGTCCCGGTAGCTGCGCACCATGATGAGAGTATGGGCGTCGGAATGGCGCAGGAGGTATTCCGTCTCCGCCAGCTTATAGGCGGTGTTCATGGAGACAAAGACCGCGCCGATCTTGGTCACCGCCCAGAAGGCGATATACCACTGGGGCACGTTGGTGGCCCACACCGCCACGTGGGCGCCGGGGCGGACCCCCATATCGATGAGCGCCCGGGCGAAGCGGTCCACGTCCCGCCGGAATTCCCGGTAGGTGCGGGTATAGTCCAGGGTGGGGAAGCGGAAGGCATACTGATCCGGGAAGGTCTCGGTGACCCGGTCCAGCAGCTGGGGGAAGGTCTCCTGGATCAGCAGCTCCTTCTTCCAGATGAACTGACCCGTATGGGCGTTGTTCCAGTACAGATCCTGCCGAGGCGCGTCCGCCTCCAGCAGACGTTCCACCCGGCTGGCGAAATGGGGCAGGATCACGTCCGGTCCCAGACCGGGGAGCCAGGAGGGATCCCATTCCAGGGCGAGGTAGCCCTTGTAGCCGATGCTCCGCAGGGCGGCCATCACGTCGCTCATGGGCAGGCTGCCCTCTCCCAGGAGGCAGTAGGTCCAGTTTTCCCCGTCGGGACGGGAGTCCCGCAGGTGGACATGGCGGATATATGCCCCCAGGTTCTGCACGGTGGTATCCGGATCCTCTCCCGCCACGCGGACGGTGGAGTGGACGTCCCACAAGGCGGCGAGGCCGTCGGAGGCAAAGCGGTTCAGCATATCCCGCAGGGCTTCGGACCGGGCGAAGGGACCCCGGCTCTCCAGCAGCAGGGTGACGCCCTGCTCCTCCGCCTCGGGGGTGAGGCGCTCCAGGGCGGCGGCGACGGCTTCTCCGGCCTGCTCTCCCTCGTTGGCGGCCCGGACGCGGATGTAGGGAACCCCCACCCGGCGGGCGGCCTGGATGCAGCTCTCCACTTCCCGGATGTTCCCCTCCGGGTCGGCGGGATCCCCCAGGTCGCACAGGGCGTCGATGCAGGGGATGCTCAGCCCCTCTTCAAACAGGCCCCGGGAGGTGGCCCGGGCGGCGGAGCGGCCTACGGGACCCGTTTCTCCCGCCAGTCCCCCGTCCCGGATGTTGTGGATCTCGATCCCGGAAAAGCCGTATTCCAGGGCCATGCGCCGGAAATCCTCCCAGCTGTAGCCGTGCCAGCCCCGGGTGGAAAAACAAAGCTTCATGACTGCTTATCCTCATAGGCGATCTTGTTCAGCGCCGCCAGATAGGCGTTGACGCAGGCGCCGATCACGTCGGTGGAAAGGCCGCTGCCGGAGTACACCTTGCCCCGGTCCCGGAGCTTGATGAGGGCGGAGCCCATGGCCTCCTGCCCTTCGGTGACTGCGGAGATCTGGAAATCATCCAGCTCATAGTGACGGCCGGTGATCTGTTCCAGGGCCAGGAAAGCCGCGTCCACGGGACCGTCTCCCGGGGCCAGGCCCCGCAGGAGCGCCCCGTCCTTCTTTACCACGATGTCCGCGGTGGCGCTGATCACGTTCCCCGTGTGGACCACATAGCTTTCCAGCTGATAGGTGGAGGGGACCAGCAGGGCGGCGTTGGCCACGATGGCGTCCAGCTCCCGGAAGTCCACGTCCTTCTTCTCCGCGATATGGCAGAAGCTCTCGTACACGGCGGCCATGTCCCCGGGGTTGAGCTCGTACCCCAGCTTCCGCACCGCCTGCTCCACGGCGCCGATATCCGCGCCGGCGGTGAGCAGCATGGCGGAGAGGGGAGCGCCCGCTCCGTTATCGAAGGGAGAGGTGCTGCGCCGCCTGGATTCCAGCAGCTCGGCAATGCGTTCCACCCCTGCGTTCAGCCGGGTCATATCCAGCCCGGAGGCGAGGCCCAGGGAATCTCCCCGTTCCCGGAGAATGGCGGCCAGGGCGGAGAGCCTGCAGCTCTCCCGTCCGCCCACGCTGGTGACGCTCCCCGCCGCGCCGCAGCGCAGAGAGGCCAGCGTGTCCGCCGCTCCCAGGCCCAGGGCGTCGGAGCAGGCAGCGAAAACGGGGGTGCTCCCGGCCATTTTCACAGGACCCTTCAGCAGCTCCGCCAGTTCCCAGGGCAGGCGTCTGCCCTCGGAATCCCAGAGGATGATCCCCCTGGCTCCGGCGGCGATGGCAGACTCCATCATCTGCAGCAGGAAGCCCTCCTCCGCCCGGGTGGCGTCCAGGGCCTCGAAAAACACGGTGCCGCAGAGTCCGGCGCAGCGGCGGATCTGTTCCTCCAGCAGAGCGGGGAGCTTATCCGGCTTCACACCGCTCAGGTATTCCATGCCGGAGGCGGATAGAGGGACGGATACCGTCAGCACGCCCCGGGGAGAGCTTTTCAGCTCCCTGGCGGCCAGCTCCGCTTCTCCGGCGTCCAGGCCCACCGAAACGGCGGGGGCGGCCCGGCGCAGCAGGGTGCCCAGGGTGCGGACCAGCAGCGCCGCCTCCTCCCCCAGGGAAGGGGAGGGCAGCTGGAGGATATCCACCCCCAGCCCGTCCAGCTCCCGGGCCAGGTCCAGACGGTTTTTGAAGCTCAGCTCACCGGCTTCGGTGAGGGTGCGGTCGTAGATCCTGATCTCATTCATTCCTGTTCATCCATTCTCCGGTAACGGTCGTATTTTTCCTTCGCCTGCTCCTCCGCCTGGGCGAAAAGAGCGTCCGCGTTCTCCGGGTAGCGCAGGGCCAGGCTGGAGTAGCGGACCTCCCCGTCCAGGAAGTCCCGCAGGGGGAGCTTCGGGGCGGAAGAGTCCAGCTGGAAGGGTTTTCCCTTCTTGGGATCGTAGCGGTACAGGTGCCAGTAACCGGCCTGCACGGCTTTCTTCATCTCCGCCTGGGCGGAGCACATCCCCGTATGGATGCCGTGGGCGGTGCAGGGGGTATAGCCGATGACGATGGAGGGACCGGGGTGAGCGTCCGCCTCCAGCAGGGCCTTCACCAGCTGGGCGGGATTCGCCCCCATGGCCACCTGGGCCACGTATACGTTGGGGTACTGCCGCAGCATGGCTCCCAGGTCCTTTTTGGGACTCTTCTTCCCGGAGGACTGGAACTGGGCTACGGCCCCCAGGGGGGTGGCCTTGGAGCTCTGCCCGCCGGTGTTGGAGTAGACCTCCGTGTCGATGACGAAAACGTTCACGTCCTCCCCGGTGGAGAACACGTGGTCCAGGCCGCCGTAGCCGATGTCATAGGCCCAGCCGTCCCCGCCGTACATCCACACGGTCTTTTTGGCGAACTGGTCCCGCATGGCCCACAGCTCCGGGTCTTCCCGGCAGGCCGCCTCCAGGGCCTCCGCCCGTTCCCGGGTGCCGGCGGCGGAATCAAAACCTGCCAGCCAGGCCTCCAGGGCTTCCTTCAGGGCGCCGGAGGCGGTTTTGACCTTCCCCTCCGCCAGGAGCTTCGCCCGTTCCCGCTGCTGCCGGGAGGACAGGGCCATGCCCAGGGCGAATTCCGCATTATCCTCAAACAGGCTGTTGGACCAGGCTACCCCGTGCCCCTTCTTGTTTTTGCAGTAGGGCACGCTGGGCATGGCCGCGCCCCAGGCCTGGGAACAGCCGGTGGCGTTGGCCCAGTAGACCCGGTCCCCGAAGAGCTGGGTCAGAAGCTTGGCGTAGGGGGTCTCCCCGCAGCCCGCACAGGCGCCGGAAAATTCCACCAGGGGCTCCCGGAACTGACTGCCCTTCACGGTGGCGGGATCGTACACGTCCCCCTTGTCGGAGAGGCTCAGGCCGTAATCCCAGTTCTCCCGCCGGTAATCCCCTTCCTCCAGAGGAAGAAGACGGATGGCTCCCCCGGGACAGACGCTTTCGCAGCTGCCGCAGCCGGAGCAGTCCGGGGCGGAGATCTGGAGGGAATACTGGAATCCTTCTCCCTGCTTCCCTTTGGCGGGGGCGGTGCGGAAGGAGGCGGGAGACGCCTTTGACTCTTCCCCGTTCAGGAGCAGGGGCCGCAGGACGGCGTGGGAGCATACCAGGGAGCAGAGGTTGCACTGAAGGCACTTTTCCGCATCCCACACGGGGCTGCGGTCGCAGAAGCCCCGCTTTTCCCAGGCGGTGGTGCCCAGGGGCAGGACCCCGTCCTCCAGGCCCCTGAAGGCGGAGACGGGCAGGTCGTCCCCCTTCAGGGCGTTCAGGGGCCGCAGGATGTTCCGGATGAACTCCGGCGCCTCCGGTTCCGGCGCCTCCAGCGGGGTATCCGGCGCGTCGGCCCAGGCGGCGGGGACCATCACCCGGCGGGCGGCCTCCGCCCCGGCGTCGATGGCGTTCAGGTTTTTCTGCACCACCTTTTCGCCCTTGCTGCCGTAGCTTTTCCGGGCGGCTTCCTTCATGTATCCCACGGCTTCCTCCGCCGGGAGGATCCCCGCCAGACGGAAGAAGGCGGCCTGCAGCACGGTGTTGGCG
Source organism: Oscillospiraceae bacterium (assembly GCA_017617795.1). Lineage (GTDB taxonomy): Bacteria > Bacillota > Clostridia > Oscillospirales > Oscillospiraceae > UBA1774. Next base: position 6,813 of record JAFZVM010000113.1, on the reverse strand, counting down.
TGGTTACCCAGACCCAGGTCCCGGGCGATGCGGTCCGCGTCAATGACGTACAGGGCGGCGCCTTTTCGGGCCAGACACCGCTTCACCCGGTCCGGCAGCTTCTGCTCCAGCTCCTCATCCGTCCAGGGGCAGTTCAGCAGGAAGGTGCCCCCGGGCTTCAGCTCCTGGACCATATCGAAATGCTGCAGGAAGGCGGGATTGTGGCAGCCCACGAAGTCCGCGCTGCGCACCAGATGGGCGCCGCGGATGGGGGAGGGACCGAAGCGCAGATGGCTCCGGGTGATGCCGAAGGATTTCTTCGTATCGTATTCAAAGTAGCCCTGGGCGTACAGAGCAGTATGGTCGCCGATGATCTTGATGCTGTTCTTGTTGGCGCCTACGGTGCCGTCGGACCCCAGGCCCCAGAATTTGCAGGAGACCGTTCCGGGCTTGTCCGTCTCCGGCTGTTCCGTCACAGGCAGGCTCAGGCCGGTGACGTCGTCCGTGATGCCGATGGTGAAGCCGTTCTTCGGTTCCGCCGCCTCCAGTTCCCGGTATACCGCCAGGATCTGGCCCGGGTCCGTATCCTTGCTGGAAAGACCGTAGCGGCCGCCGATGATCCGCGGCGCTTTTTCCCGGCCCAGGAAGGCCTGGCATACGTCCAGATACAGGGGCTCGCCGGGGGCACCGGCTTCCTTGCACCGGTCCAGCACCGCGATCCGCTTCACGGTATCCGGCAGGGCGGCCCGGAAGAAATCCGAGGCGAAGGGGCGGTAAAGGTGCACCTGCAGATAGCCCACCTTTTCTCCCCGGCTCCGAAGCAGGTCCACCGTATCCTGAATGGTGCCGCTGACGCTGCCCATGGCCACGATCACCCGCTCCGCCTCCGGATCTCCGTAGTAGTTGAACAGGTGGTATTCCCGCCCCGTGAGGGAGGAGATCTTTCCCAGGATCTCCTCCACCTGCCCGGGCAGGGCGGCGTAGGCAGGGTTGTTGGCCTCCCGGATCTGGAAATATACGTCCGGATTCTGGACGGTGTTCCGAAGGGTGGGGTGGTCCGGGTTCAGGGCGGAGGCACGGAAGGCTGCCAGGGCTTCCCTGTCCAGCAGGGGTTCCAGGTCGGCGGGCTGCAGCACCTGGATCTTCTGTATCTCGTGGGAGGTACGGAAGCCATCGAAGAAATGCATGAAGGGGATCCGGGAGGAGATGGCGCCCACATGGGCCGCCGCCGCCAGATCCATGACCTCCTGCACGCTGCCGCTGGAGAGCAGGGCCCATCCTGTGCTGCGGCAGGCCATCACGTCGCTGTGGTCCCCGAAGATGCTCATGGCATGGGTGCCAACGGTGCGGCTGGCCACATGGAGGACCGCCGGTAGCCGGGAGCCCGCGATGCGGTACATCACCGGGATCATGAGCATCAGCCCCTGGGCGGAGGTGAAGCTCACCCCCAGGGAGCCGGTCTCGCAGGCCCCGTGGACCGCGCCGATGGCCCCCGCCTCGGACTGCATCTCCACCAGCCGGACGGGCTGGCCGAAGAGGTTCTTCCGCCCCTGGGCGCTCCACTCGTCCGTGTGCTCCGCCATGGGGGAGGAGGGGGTGATGGGGTAGATGGCCGCGATCTCGGAGAACTGATAGGCCACGTGGGCGGCGGCCTCGTTGCCGTCCATGGGGGCAAAGATACGATCAGGCATGGCGTGTGCCTCCTTGTTGCTTATTCCCCTTCAGGGGAGGCAGAAGGGTGTCTCAGAAGTACAGGTGCAGCGCTTTCCGGTTCATATCCAGATACTTGGCTTTCCGACCGGAGAAGAGCTGCTCCAGCTCATATTCGATGGTCTCTTTCTTCACCAGGTCCGTCTCTGCCAGGATGGCTCCCAGCATGATGATGTTGGCCGCCTTGTCGGAGCCCAGCTTCTGGGCCTCGGTGTTGACGGCGATCTTGTGGATGCGCAGGTCGCTGCGCTTGGGCTCCTGGGGCACCAGGTCGCTGTTGATGAAAAGCAGGCCGTTGGGTACCACCATGGGCTCGAATTTCAACAGGCTGGGGAGGTTCATCACCACCAGCACGTCCGCCTCGTCGATGAGGGGGCAGCGGATGGGCTGGTCGGAGACCACCACGGTGCAGTTGGCGGTGCCGCCCCGCATCTCGGGACCGTAGGAGGGGAGCCAGGTGACCTCCCGGCCTTCCTCCATGGCCGCCTTGGCGATGATCTGACCGATGGCCAGGGTGCCCTGGCCGCCGCTGCCGGCAAAGAACATTCTGCATTTCATGGCTCAAAATCCCTCCGGCGTTTTGAAATTCTTCACGGGGTAGTACTCCGCCATCTGTTCCCCCACCCAGCGGAGGGCGTCCGCGGGAGCCAGGCCCCAGTTGGTGGGGCAGGAGGAGAGAAATTCCACAAAGGTGAAGCCCAGGCCCGCCCGCTGGATGGCGATGGCCTTCCGCACGGCCTCCTTGGCCTTCCGCACGTTGGCGGGATTGTTCAGCATGACCCGCTCCACGAATACAGCTCCGTCGATGGTGCTCAGCAGCTCGCAGACCTTCAGCGGCATGCCCGCCTGCTCCTGGGAGCGGCCGTAAATGGCGGTGGTGGCCTTCTGGCCGATGAGGGTGGTGGGGGCCATCTGACCGCCGGTCATGCCGTAGATGCCGTTATTGATAAAGAAGGTGGTGAACTTTTCTCCCCGGAGGGCGGCATGGGTGATCTCCGCGATGCCGATGGCCGCCAGGTCCCCGTCCCCCTGATAGGTGAAGACCACCTTGCTGGGGTTCACCCGGCGGATGCCGGAGGCCACGGCGGGTGCGCGGCCGTGCATGGATTCGCACATGTCGACATTCATAAAATGGTGGGCGTTGATGGCGCAGCCGATGGGGGCGACGCCGATGGTCTTTCCCAGCAGGTCCATCTCGTCCAGCACTTCCATGATGAGCCGGTGGGCGATGCCGTGGGTGCAGCCGGGGCAATAGCTGGTATCCACCGGGGTCATGCCTTTGGTGGGCGTAAATACAGCTTTCATTTCAGACCCTCCAACAGTTCCTTCGTCTTGTCCGCGATCTCCCGGGAGCCGGGGACGATGCCGCCGGTGCGGTGCACCAGGGCTACGGGACACCGGCCCTTGACACCCAGCTTCACGTCCTCGATCATCTGGCCCATGCTGAGCTCCGCGCTCACCACCAGCTTCGTCTTGTCACCCAGCTTATCGAAGGCCTGATAGGGATAGGGCCAGAGGCTGATGGGCCGGATGAGGCCCGCCTTGATCCCCTGTTCTCCCAGCAGCTCCATGGCCTCCAGGCAGAGGCGGGAAACGGTGCCGAAGGCCACGAAGACCACCTCCGCGTCCTCCAGGTCGTACTCCTGCCATTTCACCAGCTCTTTTTCCGCCCGGCGGTATTTTTCAAAGAGCTTCTCCACGTGGGCTTCCAGCTCATCCGGCTGCATCCGCAGGGAGAAGACCACGTTCCGGCCGGGATGGGCGTCCGTTCCCGTGATGGCCCAGGGCCGGGTCTCGTTCAGCTTGTCCTCCGGGGTGATGCCCTTGGGCTCGGGCAGCTCCACGGGCTCCATCATCTGACCCATCATGCCGTCCGCCAGGATCAGCACCGGGTTCAGGTATTCCTCGGCGATATCAAAGGCCCTGTACAGCAGATCCACACATTCCTGGATCCCCGCGGGGGCGAAGACCAGGAGCTTGGCGTCTCCGTTGTACCCGCCCCGGGTGGCCTGGATGTAGTCAGCCTGGCCGGGCTGGATGCCGCCGACGCCCGGGCCGCCCCTGGAGACGTTCAGGGCCACCAGGGGAGTCTCCGCGGAGCAGAGGAATCCCATGCCCTCCTGCATCAGCGCAAGGCCGGGGGAGCTGGTGGAGATGAACACCCGTCCGCCGCTTGCGGAGGCGCCGAAGGCCATGCTGACGGCGGCAAGCTCGCTCTCCGCCTGGATGAATGCGCCGCCCGCCTCGGGCAGGGCATGGCTCATATATTCGGGGATCTCGTTCTGGGGGGTGATGGGATAGCCGAAGTAGCAGCGGACGCCCGCCCGGATGGCTGCCTCGGCGAATGCCTCGTTCCCCTTCATCAGGATACGGCTCATGCGGTCTCACCTTCTTCCAGTTCGTAGATGGAAATGCAGCAGTCCGGACACATGGTGGCGCAGCTCCTGCAGCCCACGCAGGCGGACTCATCCGTGATCCCGGCGGGGTGGTAACCCTTGTTGTTCACGCCCTCGTCCATGGCCAGGATCTTTTTCGGGCAGAAGCTGACGCACAGCTCGCAGCCCTTGCATTTGTCCTTGTTGAACAGGACCCGGTAACGCTTTGCCATAGGCACCTCCGTATTATTCAGTGAAAAGTGAATAGTGATCAGGGAACAGGAAAAAACAGTTGTCCTTTCGGAACGGTCAAACATTATAATTCTCTGTCCAGATAGGTCGGACGCATATACATCCCGATCCGGAACAAGGGGATCCCGGCGTCCGCAAGCTGCGCTTCCAGCGCCTCCGGACAGCAGGCGCACAGGACGGGGAGGCCCGTCTCCCGCCCCAGGGCCGAGGCGAAATCCCAGCCCTCCAGGATATCCTCCTTCTCCGTGAGGCGGAGCAGGTGGGTGTTGGAGACGAGACCGGTGACGGAAAGCCCGGTCATGGCTTCGATACGCCGGAGCTGGTCCAGGGCTTTTTCCGCCGTGTCGGTTCCCGGTCGGTTTTTGTTCACCACATACAGGAGCCGGGCGTTCTCCCGAAAATACCGGGTGTACTGGTTCAGGAGCCTGGCCCCCTCCGGGTCGCCCCCCAGGTCGCAGATCACCCGGCAGCCTTCATCCTCCAGAGGGGTCCGGATGGCGGGGTCCAGGGTCTGGAGCTCCGTGGCGCTCTTGCCTCCGTAGGCGTCGGAGTACACCTTCACCCCGGCCTTCTCCAGATTCTCCCCCTGCTCCCGGCTGCGGAAATAGGGGTTTTCGATATCCAGATCCACCAGGGCCAGGGGCTTCACCCCCTCCGCCGCCAGGGCGAAGGCCAGGGAGACGGCAAATTCCGTCTTTCCCGTGCCGAAGTGGCCCACCACGGCGATCTTCCGGGGCCCTTCGGCCATATCCCGCAGAAACGCATCCATAAAATAAACTCAGCGGCCCCGTCGGCAAAACGGAGCCGCTTATCCTTCCTGTAAGCTGGGTTCGTTTTCCTTCGGCGATTCAGTTTTCCTCATGCAGAAGCAGGCTGCCCGGAATAAGCCCGGCCAGCAGGGTAAGCAGCAGGGGATGCAGCGTTTGCTTCGCCACGGAAAACTGCGCCTCACTTTCACATTAAATGAATAGAGAATACAGGGAATATGGTGATTATACTGTGTCCTCCCGCCCCTGTCAAGCGGGAGTTTTGCATAAATTTTCGCTTTTTTGCGGAAGAACCCTTGACATTGACGCGGCGTCAAATTGTACCCTGGACCCGAAATCAGGCCTGGGAAAGGAGCAAAAAATGAAAATGACGTGTCTTGCAGGAGTTCTGGCCGGTGCGCTGGCCCTTCTCGCGCTGCTGGGGGGATGTGCGGCGGACGAGCCGGAACGGGTCCCGCTGCCTCCGGACCCTTCTGCGGACGGAGGCGGAGATCACCGCGGAACACCCCGGCTTCTGGACCGACGGCCTGGCTTCCATCGGAGTGCGGCAGATGACGAACCGGGTGATGATCGAGGTGATGCCCACGGAGCAGGGAGAGCGGCTGTGGGAGGAGCTGAGCAGAAAATATGACTGTCTGGAGCGCAGGGAGTACGCTGCCGCGGCGCCTTTTGCCGGAAACTGAAGGGGCCCGGCGGACGGCTCCGGGAAGATTTCGCAAAAAACCGTTGACAAACGCGGCGAAACCTGCTTTAATGCGCTAAAAGGCTGTGACGAAGACGGTCGGGATGCACCGGGCCACAGAGATCCGGCGGAGGCTGAAAGCCGGACGATGGCGCGTTCCATGGACACATCACTTCCGAGCCGGGGACCTGAGCGCGTTGAGCGGGTAAGGCCCTCCGTGAAGGCCGCGTGAGAGCCGAGGGCTTGCTTGAGCCCCATGAGCGGCGCGTATGACGCGCAATTTGAGTGGTACCGCGGGTTGAAGGATCAGCTCGTCTCAAAGCATCTTCTTTGGGGCGGGTTGTTTTTTTGCGCCGACGCCGCCCGAACATCGCTTGAGGAGGTAACAGTCATGGCTACGGGAACGACAACGGGAGCATTGTTTGAGGTCGCGGGCCGCATCCGCGCGCTTCGGGGCGAGGCGGGATACAGCATCCCCCGCATGGCGGAGCTCACGGGTCTGGACGAAGAGACCTACCGCATGTACGAGGCGGGGGAGACGGACCTGCCATTTACCTTTATCCATAAGTGCGCCCAGGTCTTCCGGGTTGAGATCGTGGAGCTCATGGAGGGCAGCAGCGCCCGCCTGAGCCGCTACGCCGTCACCCGCAGGGGCAAGGGAGAGCTCACCGCCCATGAGCCGGGCATCGAGATCCGCAGCCTGGCCTCCCGCTTTAAGGATAAGATCGCGGACCCCTATTGGGTGCGCTACGCCTATTCCGAGGAGGAGCAGGATAAGCCCATCCACCTGGTGACCCACGGCGGCCAGGAGTTCGACCTGGTGCTGGAGGGCAGCCTGAAGGTGCAGGTGGGGGACAATGCGGAGGTCCTCTTCCCGGGGGACAGCATCTATTACGATTCCTCCACCCCCCACGGCATGATCGCCCTGGACGGGCAGGACTGCGTCTTCTGCGCCGTCATCCTGGCGGAGGACGAGAACGTGCAGTGGGAGCACGGCCATATCGTGAACACCCGCCCCGTGCGGGAAGCCGCCCTGCCCGCCGCCCCC
>JAFZVM010000112.1 GCA_017617795.1 Oscillospiraceae bacterium | reverse complement strand
TCTTGCCTCCATTGGCTCCCGGGAGTAAAGCTCCGGGGTGCGGCGCATTTTTCTGCACCGCACCCCGGGTTTCTGTGTTCGGTTTTTTTCTTTCTTCCCCTTACTTCACCGTCAGCACGGCGGGATCGGAGGTGACGCTGCCGATGCTGTTGGTCACCACGCAGCGGTACTGGATGCCGTTATAGGATTCCTTGGCCGTGACGGTATAGCTGGCAGAGGTGGCCCCGGATTTGTCCTTCCAGGTGCTGCTGCCGGCGGTCTTGTACTGCCACTGGTAGGTCATGCCGACCCCTGCGGCCACCACCTTGAAGGTGACGCTTTCCCCCGCCGCCGCGGTCTTGGCCGCGGGCTGAGACAGGATCTTGGGCTTCACCCCGCTCACCGTGAGGCGCACCTTGCTGCTGGTCACCGTCCCCGCGGAGTTGGTCACCTTGCAGCGGTAGAGGTAGCCGTTATAGGAGGCCTTCACCGTGACGGTATGGGTCGCCTTGGTGGAACCGGCCTTGTCGTGCCAGGTCTTGCCGTAGTCGGTGGAATACTGCCACTGATAAGTAAGGCCCGTGCCGGAGGCCACGACCTTGAAGGTGGCGGTCTCGCCTGCCGCGGCGGTCTGAGCCTTCGGCTGGGTGGTGATCTCCGGCTTGGAGACGGCGGAGGTGACCGTGAGCTTTGCCTTGTTGGAATACACGCTGCCGCCTGCATTGGACACCTTGCAGCGGTAGTAGAGGCCGTTGTAGGAGGCCTTGGCGGTGACGGTGTAGCTGGCGGAAGTCGCCCCGGTTTTGTTCGTCCAGTTAGTCCCGTCCTTGGAATACTGCCACTGGTAGGTGAGCCCCGTACCGGAGGCCACCACCTTAAAGGTCGCCGTCGCCCCCGCCGCGGCGGTCTGGGCCTTGGGCTGGGTGGTGATCACGGGAGCGGCCACGGCGGTCACCGTGACGCCCTTGCTGGTCTTGTATACCTTTCTCCCGGCGGAATCCTTCACATAGACCTTCACCTTGTAGGTCCCGGCCTCCGTGGGGGTATAGCTGTAGGTCTTCGTGGAGCTGTAGGAGCGGGTCTTGAGCTTGGTCCCGTCCTTGTAGAGGATGAAGTAGTACTTCAGGTCCCCGTCCCCGCCGGCGGCGGTACAGGTCCAGGTGATCTTCTCCCCGACTGCCGGGCCGGTCTTGTTGGCCTTCACGCTGCTGATGACAGGCGGGGCGGCGGTGACGACCGCGGTGGTCTTGTCCACGCAGAGGCTGCTGCTGTTCAGCGTATACTTGTTATAGGTCACGCCGTTGTAGGTCGTCTCTTTATAGGTGCCATTGAGATAGATGTCCACCAGGCTGGGACAGGCGCTGATATCCAGACTCGTCAGCTGGTTTGCATAGCAGTTCAGCCATTCCAGCGCCGTGCAGCTGCTGATGTCCAGCGCTGTCAGCTGGTTGTCGTAGCAGGACAAATATGTCAGCAACACGTTGGCGCTCACGTCGAGAGTTGTCAGCTGGTTGTCGTAGCAGAACAAATATGTCAGCAACACGTTGGCGCTCACGTCGAGAGTTGTCAGCTGGTTGCCGGAGCAGCGAAGCCACGTCAGCGCTGTGTTGGCGCTCACGTCGAGAGTTGTCAGCTGGTTGCCGGAGCAGTTCAGGTCCGTCAGGTCTGTGAACCCGCTGACGTTCAGGCTCGTCAGCGCATTTCTGTAGCAGTTCAGCTCCGTCAGTGACGTGCAGCCGCTGACATCCAGGGTCGTCAGCGCGTTGCCGTCGCAGGACAGCTTCTCCAGAGCAGTGCATCCGCTGACGTTCAGGCTCGTCAGCGCGTTGTCGTAGCAGATCAGCGTCGTCAGCGCTGTGCAGCCGGCTACGTTCAGGCTGGTCAGAGCGCAGTCGTAGCAGTCCAGCACCGTCAGCGAGGGATTGTTCTGTACCAGCAGCTCCTCCAGCTGCGCGTGGCTGGACACGTCCAGGGTGGTCAGGGCATTGCCGTTGCAGTACAAGGACTCCAGCTCGGTGTTTGTGCTGACGTCCAGGTCGGTCAGATGATTGCTGCCGCAGGCCAAAAACGTCAGTGCCGTGCAGCCGCTGACGTTCAGGCTCGTCAGTTCGTTGTCATAGCAGGACAGCTCCTTCAAAGCCGTGTTATGGCTCACGTCCAGGGTGGTCAGATAGTTTTCTCCGCAGTACAGTTCCTCCAGCGCCGTGAAATACTCCACGCCTGTCAGGTCGTGCAGGTCTATACAGTTTGCGTAAATGCCCGTCACCGCGGCGATCTCTGTCGCGCTGAGGGAGCCGTTGCCGTCCGCGTCGCAATTGGTGGATACGTAGGTGCGGAAGGTAGAGTCCGGGAAATTGGCAGCGTTGATTTCCACGCCCCCTTCCGCCGCCCGAGCCGGGGGGCTGACCGCAGGCAGCAGGGCGAAAACCATCACCAGGGTCAGGAAAACGCTCAATAACCGTTTCAGCTTCATGGAAGATCCTCCTTTGCGCCGCTTCCCGGCGGCCGCTTTGACCGTGACCTCGGGAATACGAACAATTCTATATGTTCAGTTTACCAAATCTTTGCGGGAATGGCAATAGTCTCTCCGGCGCCGCTGGCCGCGCGGGCGTCTCCCGTCAGGAATATCCAGATGAGTCAGTAAAGGGGGAAATGGCTCAACCATGCGGTTTGCCTTTACTCGATCAGGTGATCAGGTAAGAGAGAGAAAGCCCCTTTACTTGATCAGGTGATCAAGTAAGCAGAAATGGCCTAACCATGCGGTTTTTCGCCTTACCTGATCATTTGGATCTCTCTGACGGCGGCTCGGGACGCTCCGGCGTTTCCGTCGAGGAGACGGCGGGGTGAAAAAGGCGGCAAAACAAGCAGGGGCGCCGCGTACTGCGGCGCCCCCACGTCAGGATCGGCGGTATTCGGTTTACAGCATCCCCCTCAGCTCTTCTCCCGGTTCTTCGGGATATTCATGAGCCGCTCGAAGGGGAGCTTTGCCGAGAAGATGATCGGCAGGATGGCCATGCACGCCAGGATGCTGAAGAGAAGCAGGTAGTTATCCCCGGCAATGGGGGCCACGATGTAGCTGGGGATAAAGACGCAGCACAGGAGCTGCAGGGTCATGGCGGTGCCCGTGGCGGTGGCGGCGTACTTCCGGCCGATGCCCTCCAGATAACCAGGCATGGACTGGAGGAAGGGCAGGAAGGCCTCCGTGATGAAGCCCGTGGCGAAGAGGCCCAGGATCATGGCGATGCCCTTGGGCAGCAGCCAGGCGGTGACCTCCAGGACCGCTCCCACGAGGGCGCAGGCCCGCATGATCCACCGGACCTTCGTCCCGTTGGTCCCCACCTTCCGCACGATGGTGGGAGAGATCAGGGTGGTGAGCATGGTGCCGGCGGTGAGGGCCACGGCATACCAGCCGGCCTCCCCCTCCGTCAGCCCCCGGCTCATGAGGGCCTGGGGCATGAAGATGATGTTGGTGAGCATCCCAAGCATCATGCCGATGTTGCACAGGGCCACGAACCAGAGCCCCTTGTTCCGCAGAACGGTGCGGATGCTGTCCTTAAAGGCGGCCCGCTCCTCTTCCTCCTGCGGCGCTTCCTCAGAGGCGGACGCCGCGCCGCCCTTCTTCTCCGTCAGGAACAGGACCCACAGGACCAGGACCACAATGGCCAGCACGGCGGCGAAGCGGAAGGCGGCCTGGGTGGTGGGGAACTGGGGCGCGGTGCCGCTGCCCAGGGCGTTGCCCATATTGGAGAAGCACAACACCAGCCCCATCATGGCCGTCACCTTGGAGGAGGGGAACCAGGCCCCCGCCACCTTGGGGGTGTTGGCGTTCACGAAGGAGGCGCTGAAGCCCAGCAGGAGCATGGAGATGAACAGGAACCAGTACCCGGAGGTAAAGGCCCGGAGGATGATGCCCCCCACGGTGATAAAGATGGAGATCAGGATCACCTTGACCCCGAAGCGGTCCATGAGCAGACCGGAAAGGAAGCTGAGGATGATCCCCGCCAGGAGGGGGGCGGTGGCGATGCTGCCGTACTGGCCCTGGCTCAGACCCATCTCGGTCCTCAGCCGGTCCGCCAGACTGGTGACCTGATACTGGGCGAAGTTGGGCAAAAAGATGCCGATGCACAGCAGGCCGACGATCACATACCCGTACCAGGGGGCTTGTTTCCATTTATTCTTCATGTTCTTCTGCCATCTCCATCAGTTTTTTTAACCTGTGATGCAGGCTGGATTTGGATATGGGGGGAGACGCGATATCCGCCAGCTGGCTCAGGCTCAGTTCCGGATTCTCCAGCCGGAGTTGGGCGGCCTCCCGCAGCTTGGGGCTGAGTCCCTTCAGCTTCCCCTGCGCCTCCAGGGACCGGATGGCCTTCAGCTGGTCCTGCGCGGCGTTCACCACTTTATCCAGATTGGCCTGGTCGCAGTTCATGCAGCGGTTCACCTTATTGGAGATCTCCTTCTCCACCTTGGTGCTCATGATCTCCATGGCCGCCAGGGGCGCGCCCAGGGTGGTCAGAAGATCTTCGATGATCTCGCTCTGCTTGAAATAGATCACATAGTTTCCGTTCCGGGCCAGCTCCCCGGGCTTGAAGCCCAGCTCCCGCAGGATCGCGGCGGCCTCCCGGGCGACGCTGTAATGGCTGGTGATGAATTCCATATGGTAGCCCTTCCCCGGGTCCGTGATGGACCCGCCCGCCAGGAAGGCTCCCCGGAGGAAGGAGACGCGGCAGCAGTCCTCCTCCAGCACCCCCAGGTTGATATGGTGGGAGGGGCTGCGCTCCAGCTCCATCCCGTACAGGGAGCAGAGCTTTTCCAGCGCCGCCGGGTCCCGGAGGCCCAGGATGATCTTGCCCGCGCCATCCTCCCCGCTGCGCCGCTCCGGACTGATGCCGGCCGCCCGGTGAAGAAGCCGTTCCAGCCGCTGGGCAAAGGAGGCATGCTCCGTCACCACCCGCAGTTCCCGGTGGGTGAAGGTGTTGCAGTACAGCAGCGCGCCGTACAGCTCCGCCTGCACGCAGCAGGGCTTGGTCATGGAGACCCGGCAGAGCTCGGCTTTCGTTTCAGAGGAAAAAGACATATCCGTTTCCGCCTATTTCAGATCCCGGTGGGCGCAGTCCGCCCGATAGCCGCAGTCATGGAGCAGTCCCGTGATGCGCTCCGCCAGGACCACGCTCCGGTGCTTTCCGCCGGTGCAGCCCACGCAGACCATCAGAGAGGGCTTCCCCTCCTCCTCATAGCAGGGGATGAGGAAGCGCAGCATATCCATGACCTTATCCAGAAAGGTGCCGGTAACGGCATAGGAGAGAACGTAATCCCGGACCGGGGATTCCAGTCCCGTAAGCTCCTTCAGCTCCGGCACATAGAAGGGGTTGGGCAGAAAGCGGACGTCCAGCACCAGATCCGCATCCTCCGGGATGCCGTATTTGTACCCGAAGGAACGCACGTGCAGGTCCATCCCGCTCCGGGCGCTGTCCCGGCTGAATTCCTCCACCAGGCGCTGGCGCAGCTTGGCCAGGGGATAATCCGTGGTGTCCACCACCACGTCCGCCAGGTCCTTCAGCCAGGCCATGCGTTCCCGCTCCAGGGTCACGGCGCCCCGGAGGTCTTTTCCCTCCGGGTCCAGGGGATGCCGGTGGCGGGTCTCCTTATACCGCTTCAGGATGGCCTCGGTCCCGGCTTCCAGGAACAGGATCCGGAGAGGAGCCCGCTCCTGCGCATCCTGTATGGCCTCCCGAAGTTTTCCGCTGCCGTCCATGCCCCGGATATCGCTCACCAGGGCTACCCGGTCGTACTTTTCCTCCGCCGCCATGCACAGGTCCACGAAGCGGGGGATCAGCTCCGCCGGGAGATTATCCACGCAGTAATAGCCCAGATCCTCCAGGATGGAGGCGGCCTGGCTCTTTCCGCCGCCGGAAAGGCCCGTTACCAATACGAATTCCATTTTACAGTATCCTTATCTCCGGTTCCAGGGCAATGCCGGAAGCCCTCAGCACCCGCTCCCGTACTTCATCCAGCAGACGCCGGACGTCCGACGCGGTGGCGCCGCCGGCATTGACGATGAAGCCCGCGTGTTTCTCGCTTACCATGGCTCCGCCGATGCGGAAGCCCTTCAGGCCCGCCTGATCGATGAGGGCGGCGGCATAGGCCCCCTCCGGCCGTTTGAAGGCGCTGCCCGCGCTGGGCAGCTCCAGAGGCTGACTGGTCCGCCGTCTCTCCATCAGCTGCCGGCATTCCTCCCGCAGGACCTCCGGATCCCCGGGGCGGAGACGGAGCCGGGCGCTCAGTAGGACCATATCCCCGGTGAAGGCGCTGCGCCGATAGCCGAAGCCCTGTTCAGCGCCCCGGAACACCCGCTCATTCAGATCCGCATCCAGGAAGCGGGTCTCCTCCGCCGCATCCTTCATCTCTCCCCCGTAGGCCCCGGCGTTCATCGCCAGGGCTCCCCCCAGGGTCCCGGGGATGCCGTAGGCAAAGACCAGACCGGCCAGGCCGGCCTTCGCCGCCTTCGCCGCCAGGGCGGTGAGGGAAGCGCCGCAGTCCGCCTCCAGCATGTTCCCCGTGATCCGGGCGGCCTCCGCCCGGGCGGTGACGACCACGCAGCGGTCCAGCCCCTCATCCGGGGCCAGCACGTTGGTCCCGTTGCCCAGGATCAGCGGTTTCTCCCCCAGGCTCCGAAGCAGACGGCACAGGGCGGCCAGCTCCTCCCCGCTCCCCGGCAGGGCCAGAAGGCGGGCGGGGCCTCCGATGCGGAAGCTGGTGTGCAGACTCAGGGGTTCCTCTTCCCGAAGCTCCAGCTCCGGGAGCTCGGCCCGGACGCGGGCCGCCAGGGCGTCAGTCATTTCCCCCTCCGTTCAGCATGCTCTGGGCAAAATGCTTGTTGATCCGCTCCGTAAACTCCTGGGCGGTATTGTAACCCAGCTTCTTCTGCCGGTTGTTCATGGCGGCCACCTCGATGATCACCGCCAGGTTCCTTCCGGGCTTTACCGGGATGGTCACAGTGGGGATCTTTACCCCCATGAGGGTGGTGTACTGGGTCTCCAGCCCCAGGCGGTCGTAGGACATCCCATCCTGCCAGGTCTCGATATTGATGATCAGATCCAGCTCCTGATAGGTCTTGATGGCGCCCATGCCGAAAAGGCGCATCACGTCCACCACGCCGATGCCCCGGATCTCGATATAATGCTGGATCAGGGGAGGCGCCTGGGCAAACAGGGTGCGGTAGGAGATCTTCTTCAGCTCCACCGCGTCGTCCGCAATGAGACGGTGGCCCCGCTTCACCAGCTCGATGGCGCACTCGCTCTTCCCCACGCCGCTCTCCCCCATGATCATGATGCCTTCGCCGTAGACCTCCATCATGGTGCCGTGGCGGGTGATCCGGGGGCCGAGATGCACGTTCAGGGTGGTGATGAGCTCCGCTTCGAAAACGGAGGTATCCAGCTCCGTGGACAGCAGGGTGACCTGGTGCTTCTTCGCCATCTCCAGGCACTCGGGGTAGACCTCCATGCAGTGGCAGATGATCAGGGCGGGGATATGCCGCTTCATCAGTTCTTCGAAGATCTTCCGCCGCTCCACCGGCGGCAGGGTCTTCAGGTACATGCTCTCCACCGTCCCCATCAGCTGAAGACGTTCATTGTCAAAATGGCTGAAAAAGCCCACCAGCTGCATGCCGGGGCGGTTCAGGTCCGGGGTGACCACCCTGACCTGGTCGTAATTGGGCGGCGTATATTCCTTGGTCAGCCCGAATTCATCCACCAAAGTGGAGAGTTTGACGCTGTATCTCTGCTCCATTTCCTCCGCTCCTCCCGGTCCTCGGACGCAGGACCTGCCTGATAAAGAGATTTTATTCAAAAATACAGGCATTTGCAAGCAAAAATTCTGTCCCGGAACCATGAAAACCATTTGACAAAGGGAAAGGAATCCTCTATAATAATCGGGCTTATGCAGAAGTATGTACCGCCGCGTCCCGTCCGCAGGGCTGACGGGATGAGTTGGAGGAGCCTATGCGCCTGGATCTGAAGGAAATACTCCGGAAGGATGGGACCATCCCCTTCTCCTGCACGACGGACCTGAGCGATCTTCATTTTTCCGCCATCTCCCGTTTTCTCTCCCCGGTTTCCGCCAGCGGCCGGGTGACCGCCGGCGCCGGGGTCCTGACCCTGACCGGAACGGTCTCCGCCCAGGCGATCTGCCTCTGCGACCGCTGCGGAAGGGAGTTCACCCGGGAGTTCCGTATCCCTCTGGATCTTCCTCTGGCGGAGGATCCCCAGGATGCGGAGGATCCGGATCTCTACCCCATCGAGGAAGACGGGGTGGATCTGGATGAGATCGTCTCCACCGCCTTCGTGCTGGGGCTGGAAACCAAGCTCCTCTGCAAGCCGGACTGCCGCGGCCTGTGCGACCGCTGCGGCAAGAACCTGAACGACGGTCCGTGCGGCTGCCCCGCCGAAACCGATCCCCGATTAGCTGTATTAGGACAGCTATTAGAACAAGAATAATACAGGAGGTGTCATAATGGCTGTTCCGAAGAGAAAGGTCTCCAAGGCCAGGAGAGATAAGCGGCGTTCCTCCGTGTGGAAGCTGGAAGCGCCCACGCTGGTGGCCTGCCCCAAGTGCGGGGCCTATCATCTGCCCCACAGGGCCTGCCGGAAGTGCGGTACCTATGACGGCAAGACGGTCCTCAAGGTCGAGGAAGCGAAGTAAGCACATTCGATCCAAAGGGCGGAGGGGGTATATGTCCCCCTCCGCTTTTTTGCCTTCGGCATCGAATCGGACCTGTTAAGGAGGCGTTCCATGCCCCAGCGCATATTCAGCGTCGACCCGGGAAGCCCCGGGGACCGGGCCGGAGTCCGGCCCGGGGATACGCTCCTCACCATCAACGGCCACACCATCCTGGACGTGCTGGATTACCGGTACCACAGCGAAGAAACCCGTCTCCGCCTGGAGGTAGAGCGGCAGGGGAAGCGGAAAACCATTCGCCTCCGCAAGGAGGAGAGCGAGCCCCTGGGTCTGAACTTTGAGACCTACCTGATGGACCGGCCCAGGGCCTGCGTGAACAAATGCGTGTTCTGCTTCATCGATCAGCTGCCCCGGGGGATGCGGGAGACCCTGTATTTCAAGGATGACGACGCCCGTCTCAGCTTCCTCCAGGGGAATTATATCACCCTGACGAATCTCTCTGCCCGGGAGCTGGAGCGGATCATGGCCCTGCGCATCAGCCCCATCAACGTCTCCGTGCAGGCCACCGATCCCCAGGCCCGCTGCCGCCTGCTGGGCAACTCCCGGGCGGGAAACGTGATGGAGATCATGCGCCGTTTCGCCGACGCCCATATCCATATGGACTGCCAGATCGTTGTGGTGCCGGATTACAACGACGGGGCGGTGCTGGACCGCACCATGGAGGACCTTGCCTCCCTGTACCCCGCCGTCACCAGCGTCAGTGTCGTCCCCGTGGGCCTGACCCGGTACCGGGAAGGGTTGACTCCCCTGCGTCCCTTTGACGCCGCCATGGCCGGGACCGTGCTGGACCAGGTGGACCGGATGGGAGAGACTTGCCTGAAACGCTGCGGCACCCGGATCTTCTGCTGCGGGGACGAGCTTTACTGCAAGGCCGGGAGGCCCGTGCCGGACTGGGACTGGTACGAGGGCTTCCCCCAGTTTGAAAACGGGGTGGGCATGCTCCGCTCCCTGGAGGACGAATTCCGGGACGCCCTGGAGGAGCTGGAGGACCGGCCGGAGGCCGTTTCCCCCTTTACGGTGGCCACCGGCGCCGCCGCCGCGCCTCTTTTAACGAAACTACTTCAAATTTTCCGGGATTCGTGCTATGCTGTACAGGGGCAGGTGATCCCCATCGAAAACCGTTTCTTTGGGGAGATGGTGAACGTGGCCGGGCTCCTCACCGGACAGGATCTGCTGGCGCAGCTCCGGGACCGGGATCTGGGCAGCCGGGTGCTCATCAGCGCCTCCATGCTGCGCCACGGCGGAGACATGTTCCTGGACGATATGACCCTGGACGACCTGTCCGATACCCTGGGGGTGCCCGTGATCCCGGTGCGGAACGACGGGGCCGCCCTGCTTCGGGCATTCCTGGATACGGAAGAATAAGTGAGGTTCGACCCATGGCTGGTAAACCCCTGATCGCCCTGGTGGGGCGGCCCAATGTGGGAAAAAGCATGCTCTTCAATAAACTGGTGGGCAAGCGGATCTCCATCGTGGAGGATACGCCCGGCGTCACCAGAGACCGCCTCTATGCGGATACGGACTGGAACGGCCGGAGCTTCACCCTGGTGGACACCGGGGGCATCGAGCCCCGGGCAGACAGCGAGCTCCTGCAGTTCATGCGGGAACAGGCCCAGATCGCCATGGACACGGCGGACGTGATCGTACTGGTGACGGATATCCGCACCGGCGTCACCGCCGCGGACCAGGAGATCGCGGATATGCTTCTCCGCTCCCGCCGACCTGTGGTGCTGGCGGTGAACAAGGTGGATTCCACCGGTCCCGTGGACCCGGACGTGTATGAGTTCTACAACCTGGGGCTGGGGGAACCCATCCCCGTCTCCGCCGTCCATGGCCACGGCACCGGGGATCTGCTGGACGCCTGCCTGGCCTTCTTCCCCCCCGAGCAGGAGGAGGAAGAGGAGGACGACCGCATCCGCGTGGCCATCATCGGCCGCCCCAACGTGGGCAAGAGCTCCCTCACCAACCGCATCCTGGGGGAGACCCGGATGGTGGTGAGCGAAGTGGCGGGCACCACCCGGGACGCGGTGGACAGCCCCTACGAGGACGAAAGCGGCAAATACCTTTTCATCGATACCGCCGGGATCCGGCGGAAATCCAAGGTGGAAGACCGGATCGAGAAGTTCAGCGTCATGCGGGCGGAGGCCGCGGTGGAACGGGCTCAGGTCTGCCTGATCCTGCTGGATGCCCGGGAAGGGGTCACGGAGCAGGATACGAAGGTAGCCGGTCTCGCCCATGAGGGCGGCAAGGCCAGCGTCATCATCGTGAACAAGTGGGACCTGATCGACAAGGAGACCCGCACCATGGACAAGATGCGGGAGGATATCCGCCGGGATCTGAGCTTCATGCCCTACGCCCCCATCCTGTTCATCTCCGCTCTCACCGGTCAGCGGGTAAACCGCATTTTCGAGCTGGTCCGCTATGTTTACGAGCAGAACGCCATGCGCATCTCCACCGGCATGCTGAACAACGTCCTGGCGGACGCCACCGCCCGGGTGCAGCCCCCCACGGACAAGGGCAAGCGCCTGAAGCTCCTGTATATGACCCAGACCGGGGTCCGTCCCCCCACCTTTGCCATCTTCTGCAATGACCGCACCCTGTTCCATTTCTCCTACCAGCGCTACGTGGAGAATCAGCTCCGCAGCGTCTTTGGTCTGGAGGGCACTCCCATCCGGCTGCTGATCCGGGAACGGGGCGAAGCTGTGGACGCATAAAGGAGGTCTCCCATGATAATCAGAATCCTGTTGATCATTATCATCGCCTATGCTCTGGGCTGCATCCCGCTCCCCTCGCTGATCTGCTCAAAGCTGCCGGTCAAGGACGATCAGGCCCCCGCGGCGTACACCTATCCTCAGGTGATGAAGCGGCATGGCTGGCTGGGCGTCGGTCTGGTGCTGGTCGGGGACGTGATCCGCGCCCTGTTGATCATCCTGGCAGGCGGACTCCTGCTGAAGGATTTCCCCGGGATCGGTCGGCGCACCGCCCTGCTCTTCGGCATCGTGGGGCAGACCCTGCCTGTCACCAACGCAATGCGCGCCCGCCATGGGCTGGTGTTCCCCGCTCTGCTTCTGCTGTGGACGGATTGGCGCCTCTTCCTCATCGCCCTGATCGTGTTCCTGGGGGTGTACGTCGCCACTAAGCGGATCTCCGTCAGCACCCTGGCCGCCGCGGTCAGCTTCATCATTTTCTCCCTGGTCCTGGGAACGTGGCTCTGGGGCGTCAAGCTGATCCTGGCCGTCCTCGCCGCAGCCGCGCTGGTCCTTCCCTACTGGGGCAATCTCCGGCGCTACTTCTCCGATTTGAAGAAGAAAAAGGGCAAAGGCGAAGAGACCGTCTGACAGAACAGAAAGTAAACTGCCGGAAACAACCAGCTTACGCTCGTCATTTCCGGCAGTTTTCCTCTGCCTGCGCATTCATTTTCATACGGGATCGGTTCACACCGCGCGGGTGACCTTTCCGCTGCGAAGGCACCGGGTGCAGGCATACACATGCACCGGCTTGCCATCAACGATCGCCTTGACCCGCTTCACATTGGGCTTCCACATGCGGTTGGAACGCCGATGAGAGTGGCTGACCTTGATGCCGTAAGAAACGCCCTTATCGCAGAAATCACACTTTGCCAACTGCCACACCTCCCTGGGCGTAGTATTCAAAACAGCAATAGAGATAATACCAGAAGGGCGGACAAATTGCAAGCCTTTTTTTTACTGTTTGCAGATCCCCCTTCGGAGGGACCATGAAAGAGCTGACCATCGGCAAAAACGACGCGAATCAGCGGCTGGACCGCTTCCTGGACAAGGCGGTCCCCCTGCTCCCCGCATCCCTCTGTCAGAAATACCTGCGCCTCAAGCGCTTCAAGGTGAACGGCAAGGCGGCAAAGGGAGACCTGCGCCTGCAGGAGGGGGACCTGCTGCAGCTGTATATCGGGGATGAATTCTTCCAGAAGCCCACCGAGGAAAACGCTTATCTGAAGGTGAGCACCCCCCGGTTCCGGCTGGTATACGAGGACGAGAACATCCTTCTGGCGGACAAAAAGCCCGGCATGCTCTGCCACGGAGGCCAGGGAGCGGAGCTGAGCCGCACCCTCATCGCCGCCATCCAGGCCTACCTCTACCAGAAGGGGGAGTGGCGGCCCCGGGAGGAGAACGCCTTCACCCCGGCCCTGTGCAACCGCATCGACCGGAACACGGGCGGCATCGTCATCGCCGCCAAGACCGCCGAAGCTCTGCGGATCCTGAACCAGAAGATCCGGGACCGGGAGCTGGATAAATTCTATCTCTGCGTGGTGCAGGGCATCCCGAAACCGGCTGAGGGCAGGCTGGAGGGCTTCCTGTTCAAGGACGCGGTGAAGAACCGGGTGTACGTGCGGAAAAAGCCGGAGCCCGGCGCCCTGAGCGCCGCCACGGAATACCGCACCCTGGCTTCCCGGAACGGTCTCTCCCTGGTGGAGTGCCGCCTGCTCACGGGGCGCACCCATCAGATCCGGGCCCAGATGGCGGCGGCGGGCTGGCCCCTGCTGGGGGACGGGAAATACGGCGGCCGGGAGGTCCAGGCCGGAGGGGAAACGAAGCAGAACCTGTATTCCTACCGCCTGCGCTTCACCCTGCCCACGGACGCGGGCTGCCTCAACTATCTTCGGGGGCGGGAGTTCACCGTGGAACAGGTGGAATTTGCGGAGAAGTACTTCCCCGGCATTGACATTTCACAAAACTATGATAAGATGCAGAATACAGTAATATAATAAAATATGTCGTATTCTGTCGACGCGAATCCAATCGGGAATGGGGGAGGATAAATGTCCAAAGAGCTCATTCGCCTTGCCGACGTGAGCATGGCGTATGACGGTGAAGTTGTTTTGAACAACATAAACCTCTATATAAACGATTCCGAGTTCCTCACACTGTTGGGCCCCAGCGGTTGCGGCAAGACCACGACCCTGCGGATCATCGGTGGCTTTGCCAAGCCTACTTCCGGTGATGTGCTGTTTGACGGTGTGAGGATTAATGATGTCCCGCCCCATAAACGCCAGGTCAATACGGTCTTTCAGCGCTACGCCCTGTTCCCCCATCTGGACGTATACGAGAATATCGCCTTCGGCCTCCGCCTCCAGAAGCTGGAGGAGGAAGAGATCGCCCGGCGGGTGGGAGAAATGCTCCGCCTGGTGGGCATGACCGGCTTTGAGGAGCGGAAGGTGGATAAGCTCTCCGGCGGCCAGATGCAGCGCATC
>JAFZVM010000111.1 GCA_017617795.1 Oscillospiraceae bacterium | reverse complement strand
CTTTTCCCACACCGCTCAGAGCGTCCTGTCGGACGCTTAGGTTGTTATACCCTTTTTCCTTCACTCACCAATTCACTGCTTTTCTGTTTTCGGGGCTTGACTTTTAATAGTTAGTCTTTCGCGTTCAATCATAAATTTTTCGAACAAGCTTTTCACTGTTCGAAAAACTTGCTTCAGCGCGGCGACAAGACTTTGTCGGCACGCTGAGGCGCTGCCCAGCAGCGCCCCGTTGGTATCAGTCACGGTATCGGTTTCGTCATCACCAGGGTCTCCCCATAGAGTCCGGACTCCCGGCGCTCCTCGGAAAACCCCCAGCGGCGGTAAAAACGCAGGGCGGCCTCGTTCCCGGCGGCCACACGGAGCCGCAGCTTTTTCCTGCCCAGGGCCCGGTAATAGCTCACCGCCGCGCCCACCAGCTGGATCCCCAGCCCCCGGCCCCGGAAGGGTTCCTCCAGGTGCAGCAGGGCGATGTGCCCCACCCCCAGATCTTCCCCCTGGTGGGCGGCCAGCTCCAGGATCCCGCAGGGGGTATCCTCGCACCAGGCCTCCAGAACGCTTTCCCGGTCCTGCTGCTGCCGGTATACGGCCCCGTCCAGGTGGACGGAGGTAAAGCCCCGGTCGCTGCCGTAGGAGGCGATCCAGGTCTCCCGGTACCGGCGGAGGTAGGTGTCCTTCCCCTCTTGGGAGGCCAGGTCCATGGGAAGAAAGTACATGTCCCGGCCGTCCTTCCCGTCCTCGTTCTTCCACCATTCGTCCCGGTGGAAGGCGCTGAGGGCCTCCGGCAGATGGGAATTATCGTTATAGCTCACCAGGGTCAGTCGGTCCCCTTCCGCCGTCAGCCTGGCCACGGCGGTATTGTCGCAGTAGGGCACGCGGCCGATCTCCCGGGAGGGGATGCCCAGGAGCTCCGCCAGGAGCAGACGAATGGCGCTGCCGTGGGACACCACGGCCACCTCGCCCCCGGGATGCTTTTCCGCGATGGCGAGCAGGGCGGCTTCCAGCCGCCGGACGGTCTTTTCCCCCGGTTCGGCGCCGGGGACGGACCAGGTCCAGGGGTCCCGGTTCAGGCGGTCGTACTCCTCCGGGGCAAAGCGCTCCACCCAGCCCCAGCACTTGTCCTCCCAGTCCCCCATGTTCACTTCCCGCAGGTCCTCCCGGACCCGCAGGAGCATCCCCCGGGGCTCGGACAGGGCCCGGGCGGTATCCATGGCCCGGCGCAGGTCGCTGGAATACACCGCGTCCAGCCGGGTATCCCGGAAGCGCTCCGCCAGACAGGGGAGCTGCCGGAAGCCCATCTCCGTCAGGGAGCCGTCGTACCAGCCGTGGATGCGGCGGTACAGATTGCCCTCCGCCTCCCCGTGGCGGATGAGCCAGATGCCGGTCATGCCGCTTCCCGGGTCATTTTTCGGATGTTGCCGATGATCTCGAATTCCCGCCCCTTGAGGTAATGGTTCCGGCCGATGCGGATCTCCTGGGTCCCGACCTTGTTCAGCAGGTCGTTTGCCAGCACCCGTGCTTCGCACTGGAAGATCCCGGTGACGTATTCCACATCGGGATCCGCCTTCACCCACTGGATCTCCGAGCCGTTGGCGGGGTTGGTGAACTGCACGTAGGTCACTTCGCAGGGCTCCCAGTCGGCGGAGAGGATCTGCCCGTCCACCCATTCGCCGGAGGCGGTCATCTGGCAGGGAAGGTAGGAGACGACCTCCTCATACAGCTCCCGGGTCATGCCCGGCACCTCCACCTCGAAGCGGAGGGTGGCCATATTGGCGTTGTACCCGGTCCGCGCATGCAGGAACTTCCATCCGAAGAAGAGCCCCGCAGCCACGATGACCAGGATCACCACCACATCCACGATATTGAATTTCCAGGTACGCTCTTTTTTCATGCCCTTGCCTCCAAAGCATTGCCACCACCCTGTGGGTGCGTGTATAATGCGTGTGTAATGTCAGACAAATCATTATACTCTGTTTTCCGGCTTCCTGCAAGCCGGAAGAAGGGAGAGACGCATGAAGATCCTCACCCTGATCAGCGGCGGCGACGTGGGCGGCGCGAAGACCCACGTGCTGGGCCTGCTGAAAGCCCTGGGCAGCCATATCACCGTGAAGCTGGTGTGCTTTATGGAGGCGGATTTCACCGACGCCGCCCGGGAGATGGGCATCGATATCACCATTCTCCCCAGCCGGGACCTGCGGGCGGTGCTGAAGGAGCTCAGGACCATGATCCGGGAGGAGGGCTTCGACCTGATCCACAGCCACGGCAGCCGGGGCAACTTTATGGCCTGGCTCCTGAAGCGGTCCTCCGGCCTGCCCCTGATCTCCACGGTCCACAGCGACTGGAAGCTGGACTATATGGGCCGCCCCCTGGCGGCCATGACCTTCGGCAAGCTGAACCTCATGGCCCTCCGGCACATGGATTATCTCATCGGCGTGAGCGATTCCATGAGCACCCTGCTCATTCAGCGGCGCATGGCCCAGCCGGACCGGGTCTACACCATCTACAACGGCGTGGATTTCGACCGGCCCCGGCAGGCGGTCTCCCGGGGGGAATTCCTCCGGGCCCACGGGGTGCCGGATGAGCCGGGAACGGTCTATATGGGCATCGCCGCCCGGCTGAACCCGGTGAAGGATATCGAGACCCTGGTGCGGGGCTTCGCCGCCGCCCGGGAGCAGACCCCGGATATCCGCCTCCTCATCGCGGGGGACGGGCCGGAGGAAGAACGGCTGAAGGACCTGGCTAGGAGCCTGGGGGTGGGAGACCGGGTCCACTTCCTGGGCTGGATCACGGATACGGACAGCTTCTATCATGCCCTGGATATCAACACCCTCACCTCCCTTTCCGAGACCTTCCCCTATGCCCTCACGGAGGGGGCGATCTGGGGCAAGGCCACCGTGGCCTCCCGGGTGGGCGGCGTCCCCCGGCTCATCGACCACGGGGTGAGCGGCCTGCTGTTCACCGCGGGGGACTGGGAGACCCTGGGAAAAGAGCTGGCGGAGATGGCCGCCGATCCGGCGCTGCGGGCCCGCAGCGCGGAAAAGCTGCAGGAGAAGACCCGGCGGGAATTCTCCCTGGAGGCCACGGTGCAGACCCAGCTTTCCATCTACGAGTCCGTCTGCCGCCGGTGGAAGCGGAAGGAGGGGCGGCAGAGCGCCGTCACCGTCTGCGGGGCCTACGGCCGGGGGAACGTGGGAGACGAGGCCATTCTGGAGGCCATCCTGCGGGAGATCCGGGAGGCGGACCCGGACGTGACCATCTACGCCGTATCCCGGGATCCCAAGGCCACCCGCATCGCCCACCGGGTCCGGGCGGTGCACACCTTCGATCTGCTGTCCTTCTGGCGGCTGGCGGGACGGACGAAGCTCCTGCTGAACGGGGGCGGCAGCCTGATCCAGGACGTGACCAGCCGCCGGAGCCTTTGGTTCTACCTCTATACCCTGGCGGCGGCCAAACGCCGGGGGGCCGGGGTCGTGATGTACGGCTGCGGCATCGGCCCGGTGCAGTACCCGGGGGACCGGAAGCTCAGCGCCAGGATCATCAGCAAAAACGCGGACGTGATCACCCTTCGGGAGGACCACTCCCGGGAGGAACTCCTGCGCATGGGGGTGGAGGGGCCGGAGATCCTTCTGGCCGCAGACCCCTCCCTCACCCTGGACGGGCCGGGGGAGGACCGGACGGAGAGCGCCATGCTCACCGCGGGACTGGATCCGAGAGGGGAATACCTCTGCTTCGCCCTCCGGCCCTGGACGGGCTTCGAGGAAAAGGCGGAGGCCTTCGCCCGGGCGGCGGAGACCCTTTCCCGGGAAATGGGGCTCACCCCCGTGTTCCTGCCCATCGACCAGAGCCGGGATCCCGCGGCGGCGGAGCTGGTCGCGAAAAAGCTCAGCATACCGTACCACGTGCTCCCCGGCGCCTCGGACCGGGAATCCGTCACGGCCATCCTCTCCCGGATGAAGGCGGTGGTCTCCATGCGCCTCCACGGCCTCATCTTCGCCGCCGGTCAGGGAGTGCCCCTGGTGGGGGTGGTGTACGATCCCAAGGTGCGGGCCTTCCTGCGGTATATCGGCCAGGACCGGTACGTGGATCTGGAGGACGTGACGGCGGAGGGGCTGTGCGCCCTGGTGCGCGCCGCCCTGGAGAGCAGCGACGGGGAATCCCAGGCCGCGGCCGTCGCCCGGCTCCGGGAGCTGGACCGGGTGAACCGGGAGGTTTTACGGCGGTATCTGTAAAATGAATGGACGCCTCCCCGGAGGCGCCGGACATAACAGAAACGGGCGGCCCCTACGGGCCGCCCGCCAGCGTGTCGACAAAGTCTTGTCGCCGCGCGGAAGCAAGTTTTTAGAACAAGGAATATGGAAAAGATTTTTAGAAAAACTTATGATTGAACGCG
>JAFZVM010000110.1 GCA_017617795.1 Oscillospiraceae bacterium | reverse complement strand
GAGCCCCGTACCGGAGGCCACCACCTTAAAGGTCGCCGTCGCCCCCGCCGCGGCGGTCTGGGCCTTGGGCTGGGTGGTGATCACGGGAGCGGCCACGGCGGTCACCGTGACGCCCTTGCTGGTCTTGTTGACCTTGTTCCCGGCAGCGTCCTTCACATACACCTTCACCTTGTAGGTCCCGGCCTCCGTGGGGGTATAGCTGTAGGTCTTCGTGGAGCTGTAGGAACGGGTCTTGATCTTGGTCCCGTCCTTGTAGAGGATGAAGTAGTACTGCAGGTCCCCGCTCCCGCCGCTGGCGGTACAGGTCCAGGTGATCTTCTCCCCCGCATTGGCGCTGGTCTTGTTCGCCTTTACGCTGCTGATGACGGGCTTGGGAACGGTGATGATCTCGGTGGTCCTGTTCACAGTTATGCGGCCTTGGTTTGCCGTGTAAGTCGTGCATTCCGTTCCTTCGGACTCATAGTCTTCCCTTTCGCCTTGATAGGCTTCGAGCAGGACGGGGCAGCTGCTGATATTCAGTCTGGAAATGCTGTTTTGGGTGCAGATCAGCCACTTTAGCGCTGCACAGCCGCTCAGATCCAGGGAGGCAAGCTGGTTATTCAAACAGTTCAGCTCCTCCAGCGCGGTGCAGCCGCTCACACTCAGGGAGGTCAGCCGGTTGTCGTAACAATAAACCCTTTCCAGATTTTTGTTTTGTTTCAGATTCAGCGCCGTCAGCTGATTATTGTTGCAGGACAGTGAATCCAGCGCGGTGCAGCCGCTCACATCCAGCTCCGTCAGCTCATTATTCTGGCAGATCAGATTCGTCAGGGCGGTGCAACCGCTCACATCCAGAGCTGTCAGCTTGTTGTTGTAGCTGTCCAGCTTCTGCAAGGCCGTACAGCCGCTGAGGTTCAGAGAGGTCAGTTGGTTGCTGCTGCAGTACAGCATCTCCAGCGCGGTGCAGCCGGTCACGTCCAGCGAGGTCAGCTGATTGCCGCTGCAGTCCAGCTCCTTCAGTGTTGTGCAGCCGGTCACGTCCAGCGAGGTCAGGATGCAGTTATAGCAGTACAGCGTGTCCAGCGATGGGTTGTCATGGATATCAAGTTCCCTCAGTTTGTCATGCCATCCGACGTCCAACTCGGTCAGCCGGTTGTCGAAGAGAGATATCTGAGCCAGCTCAGTGTTCTGACTCAGATCCACCTCCGTCAGCTCGTTGTTTTCGCAGCAGATGAAATGCAGTTTAGGGCAGTTGCTCACATCCAGTTCCGTCAGGCCATTGCCCGACAATGTCAGATACTGCAGCGCCGTGCAGCTGCTCAGATCTACGCTTTTCAGCTCGCAGTTGTTTACGGTCAGCCAATACAGCGCCGTACAACCCTCCACGATCAGCGTCTTCAGCGGACATAACGAGACCCACAGTTCCTGCAGGGAAGGGTTGTTCTTGACATTCAGATAATACAGCGCAGTAAGGTTGGTGGGCAGCGAGAGAATTCCTGTCAAACGGTTTTCCGCACAGCTCAACTCTTCCAGCTCTGTGCAGCCTTCGATATTCAGCGAGGGCAGCTTGTTGTTGCTGCAGTTCACTCTTTTCAGTTTCGTGTTGTGACTCAGGTCCAGCGAGGTCAGCTTGTTGTCGCTGCAGTCCAGTACTTCCAGGGCGGTGAAATATTCCAGACCCGTCAGGTCGGAGATAAACTCATCTTCAATGTCGAGCGCGATCACATCGGCGATCTCCTCCGCACTCAGCTTGTTATCGTGGTCGATGTCACAGCTTTCCAAAACGATGTCGCGGAAATTGCCGTCCGGGAAGGTGTATTGGTCGATCGAGATCATGCTGACCGCCTTCGCCGGGGCGCCGACTGCGGGCAGCAGGGTCAAAACAAAGACCAGCGCCAGCAGGACGCTCAGAAACCGTTTGTGCTTCATACCGATACCTCCTTCAATTTCGCTTCGGAACGGGACGGATGCAGGCCATTCCGGTGCAAGCCTATATCCAACATTATAGTAAGGATATCAAATACATCCGGGAAAGGCAATAGGCAAGCTCCGGTTTTTGTGCAGAGGGAACAAAAAACCCCTCGTCCGCCGCGGCGTTTCGGGAAACGCATCGCGTCAGATGAGGGGGATCGTCCGGGCGGCGGAAGGGGAAACGGATCGCCGCCCTATTTCTTTTTTCTCCGCTGGCCGGAGAGAGTGACGGTCTCCCCCGGCTCCACGGAGGAGGTGACCCAGGTGTTGCCGCCGATGACGGCCCCGTCCCCGATGCGCACGCTGCCGCCCAGGATGGTGGCCCCGGCGTAGATGACCACGTGATTGCCGATATCCGGGTGGCGCTTGCCCCCCTTCACCAGGGTGCCGTCCTCCGCCACGGCGAAGCTCTTGGCTCCCAGGGTGACGTGCTGGTACAGCTTCACGTGCTCCCCGATGGTGGTGGTCTCTCCGATGACCACGCCGGTGCCGTGGTCGATGAAGAAATAGGGGCCGATGGAGGCGCCGGGGTGGATATCGATGCCCGTGGCGCTGTGGGCCTGCTCCGTCATGACCCGGGGAACGATGGGCACCCCCAGCTGATACAGTTCATGGGCGAAGCGGTAGGTGCTGATGGCCGCAAAGGCGGGATAGGCCAGGATGACCTCTTCCCGGCTCTTGGCCGCGGGATCTCCCTCATAGGCCGCGTCCACGTCCGTGCGGATGAGCTCTTCAATGTGCGCCAGCCGTCCCTCCAGGGCGTCCGCCCACTGGGCGGACTGCTGGGGACCGGAGGAGACGTAGCTCATGGCCCGGAGGAGCTCCGTGCGCCCCAGGGCCCGCTCCAGCCGGACCTTTTCCTCCCAGTCCCCCGCCGGGGGCTCCGCCCCGAAGCAATTGGGGAACATGGCCGCCAGGAGATGGCCGGTAAAGGAAGCCACCGCGTCCTGCAGTCCCAGATAGGTATTCATGCTCCTCCCTCATTTCCATGCCGATTCGATAGGAAAAAGATAGCACAGCCCCGCCGGGGAAGTCAAGGGAAAGGAGGGGGAGGAATCCTGCAGACAGTGCCGCCGGGATCCGGCCCGGGGAGATTACAGCCGTTTTCCCTTTCCCGGGTCTGCCGCGGCGACGCAGAGGCACACGGCCAGCACCCCCACGGCTCCGCCCAGGAACAGGCCGACAAAAAACAGGAGCATAAGAAATACTCCTCCCATGGAAGGATGGGAGGAGTATACCCGTATTTCCCGGAAAACTTACTTCTTGCCGCCGAACAGGCCGCCGATCTTCCCCAGGATGCCGCCTGCGCCGCCGGCTTCATCCAGCTTCAGCTTGGCCTGAACCCCGGAGACCAGGCCTTCCAGCTGATCCGTGGGCAGGTCCGAGGGCAGGCCCACGCCCCCCAGCAGGCTCTTGATGGCGGCGATGGGGTCCTTGGTGAACTTTTCCAGCAGGCTCTTGTCCCCGCTGATCTTCTTGACCAGTTCTTCGATCTTTCCCTTGATGTCAAAATCCATGATCGTATCCTCCCGTTTTCAGAATCATCTGTCCCCAGTATACGGCGGCCGGGAAGCGGTTGTCAACGCGCAGCGAAAACCACATTGGGCACGCTGCGAAACAAGCCTGATTTCGATCATCCCCGAAGGGGATACCGGACAATCGCCCACGGGGCGATATCCAAGTTGCGGACAAACCTCGGAATTTCATTGTCATAAAAGTGAGTTTGGCGGTAATCTCCCCTCATCAGTCGCCTCCGGCGACAGCTTCCCCCGAGGGAAGCCAGCCGCTGCGGCGGGGAAGGGGGGACGATGAACGGAACAGGGTGGGGGCCTGCACCCCTGCCTTCCCCTGGGGGAAGGTAGCACGGTGCGACTCACGGAAGCACCGTGACGGATGAGGGGCGCTCTTTCATGGTAATGACAAGTATCAAAGTGCTGACACTTTGTCTGCAGTCTGAATATCGCCCGCAGGGCGATATCTCATGCGGCAGATGCCGCATTTCATCCCGCGAAGCGGGATTTCACGCTCGCATTGCGAGCATATCATTCGGCGGCGCTGTGTTTTACAGCGCCCCCGAAAAAGATTATCCCTCGTATTTTGCCTCGCAGTAGACGCAGCGGTAGATCCGCTTTTCCCGATCCGTGAGCCGGAAGACCGCGGGCAGGTCCCGCTCCGTGGAGGTGATGCACCGGGGATTCCGGCAGCGGACGACGCCGGTGAGCTTCTCAGGCAGGTCCAGGGTGCGCTTTTCCAGGAGCTTCCCATCCCGGATCACGTTCACCGTGGCCCCGGGGGCCAGGTAGCCCACCACGTCCAGGCTCAGGTCCAGATCCCCGTCGATCTTGATGATGTCCTTTTTCCCCATGCGCTTGCTGGAGGCGTTCATGATCATGGCCACGGGGCAGCCCAGCTTCTCCAGCCCCAGATGGGTGTACAGGACCATGGCGCTCCCCGCGGGGATATGGTCGATCACGTAACCGTTATGGATGCTGTCAATGGTCATTTCGCCGCCTCCTCCAGAAGCATGAGGATCAGGGCCATGCGGATGAATTTTCCGTAATGGGCCTGCCGGAAGTATACCGCCCGGGGATCGTTGTCCACCTCCGTGGAGATCTCGTTCACCCGGGGCAGGGGGTGTAGGATGGCCAGATCCGGCCGGGCCAGCTTCAGCTTTTCCGGGGTGAGGATATAGCTGTCCCGCAGGCGCAGGTATTCCTCCTCGCTGAAAAACCGCTCCCGCTGTACCCGGGTCATGTACAGGATATCCAGGTCTCCCAGCACGCTCTCCAGGTCCTGGGACTGGATATATTCGATGCCCCGGTCCTTGATGTATTCCTGCTTCACGAAGCTGGGGAGCTTCAGCTCCTCCGGGCTGATGAGGACAAAGCGCACGTTCTCATACCGGGACATGGCCCCGATGAGGGAGTGGACCGTGCGGCCGAATTTCAGGTCCCCGCAGAGGCCGATGGTCAGGCCGCTGAAGGAGCCCTTCACGTGGTGGATGGTGAGCAGGTCCGTCAGGGTCTGGGTGGGATGATAGTGGCCCCCGTCCCCGGCGTTGATCACCGGCACCAGGGAATGGGCGGCGCCTACGATGGGGGCGCCTTCCTTGGGATGGCGCATGGCGATGATGTCCGCGTAGCCGCTCACCACGGCCAGGGTGTCCGCCACGCTCTCCCCCTTGGCGGCGGAGCTGGAGGCGGCCTCCGAGAAGCCCAGCACCTGCCCCCCCAGACTCAGCATGGCGGATTCGAAGCTCAGCCGGGTGCGGGTGGAGGGCTCGAAGAACAGGGTGGCCAGGATCTTGCGGGCGCAGGCTCCCCAATAGTCCCCGGGACGGGCCATGATATCGTCCGCCCGGCGGATGAGGGCGTCGATCTCCGGCACCGTCAGGTCCAGAATGTTGATGAGATGTCTCATGCCTTGTCTCCGTATTCCGCCAGATAGGCCCGAATGCGCGCAGCCTTTTCCCGGCCCTCCGGCTTTTCCTCCAGGTATTCCAGGATATCGTACACGTCCGCGATGGAGTACACCGGGAAGCCGTATTTCTCCTGCACCTCCCGGGTGGCGGCCTTCTCGGTCTGTCCCCGTTCCCGCCGGTCCACCATGACGAAGGCGGCGGTGACCTTTACCCCTTCCAGGGTGCTCAGGAGCTCCATGCTCTCCCGGATGGCGGTGCCAGCGGTGATCACGTCCTCGATGATGACCACCTCGTCCCCGGCCTTGGGGAGATACCCCACCAGGGAGCCTCCCTCCCCGTGGTCCTTGGCCTCCTTCCGGTTGAAGAACCAGGGCAGGTCCAGGCCCCGGCGGGCCAGGGCGGAGGCGGCGCTCACCGCCAGGGGGATGCCCTTGTAGGCGGGACCGAAGAGGGCGGCTTTTTTCTCCCCCAGCTTTTCCAGGTAGGCGTCGGCGTAGAATTCCCCCAGCCGGGCGCTGCCGCCGCCGGTCTTCACCTCGCCGGCGTTCAGAAAATAGGGGAGCTTCCGCCCGCTTTTGGCGATGAAGTCTCCGAATTTCAGCACTCCCGCCTCCTCCAGGAAGCGGATGAACTCCCGTTTGCGGCTGTCCATGATGCTCCTCCTTATCCCACGAATTCCCGGATGCAGCGGGCGTAGGCCGCCGCCGGGTCCGGGGCGGCGGTGATGGGCCGGCCCACCACGATGTAGTCGGACCCGGCCTCCCGGGCTTTCAGCGGGCTCATGACCCGCTTCTGGTCCCCCGCGTCCCCCTCCGGGAAACGCACCCCGGGGGTGACGGTGAGGAAGCCCCTTCCGCAGGCGGCGTGGACGGCGGCGGCCTCCAGGGGAGAGCACACCACCCCGTCCAGCCCGGCGGCCCGGGCGTTCTTCGCGTATTTCTCCACCACCCGCTCCATGGGCTCCCGGATCAGCAGCTCGGTCTCCAGGGCGGTCTGATCCGTGCTGGTGAGCTGGGTCACCGCCAGGAGCAGGGGACGGGGACCGCTCCCCGCGGAGAGCCCCTCCAGGGCGGCTTCCATCATGGCCCGGGTCCCGGCGGCGTGGACGTTCACCATGTCCGCCCCCAGGTCCGCCAGCACGGCCATGGCCCGCTTTACCGTGTTGGGGATATCGTGGAGCTTCAGATCCAGAAAGACCCGGCAGCCCCGGCTTTTCAGCAGGCGCACGATCTCCGGCCCTTCAGCGTAGAACAGCTCCATGCCGATCTTCACATAGGGCTTCTCCGCGCCCAGCCGGTCCAGAAAGGCCTCCAGCTTCTCCCTGCCGGGAAAGTCGCAGGCCACGATCACGTCTTTACCCATGCTTTGCCGCCTCCCTTACCTCCTCCACGGAGGAGAATCCGTACTTTTCCAGGACCCCCGGCAGGTCGTCGATGATCCGCTTGCAGGCCAGGGGATCCGTCAGGTTCGCGGCTCCCACCTCCACGGCGCAGGCGCCCGCCAGGAGCATCTCCAGCACGTCCTCGGCGGAGGAAACGCCCCCCATGCCCACCACGGGGATGTCCGCCGCCCGGGTCACCTGGTAGACCATCCGCAGGGCCAGGGGCAGCAGGGCGGGGCCGGAGAGACCGCCGAAGGTGTTGGCGATCAGGGGCCTCCGGGCGCGCAGGTCGAAGCGCATCCCCTGGAGGGTGTTGATGAGGCTCAGTCCGTCCGCCCCCGCCTCCTGACAGGCCAGGGCGATGGGGACGATGTCCGTCACGTTGGGGCTGAGCTTCATGATGACGGGCTTGCGGGTGACGGCCTTCACCGCCCTCGTCACCGCCGCCGCCTGGGCCGGATCCGTGCCGAAGCTCATGCCGCCCCCGTGGACGTTGGGGCAGGAGATGTTGATCTCCAGCCAGCCCACCAGCTCGTCCGCCTCCATCCGCCGGGCGCACTCCGCGTATTCCTCAACGGAAAAGCCCCCGATGTTCGCCAGGATCTTTTTGCGGTAAAGCTGCCGCAGCCGGGGAAGCTCCTCGGAGAGGACCCTGTCCGCCCCCGGATTCTGGAGGCCGATGGCGTTCAGCATCCCCGCCGGGGTCTCGGCGATCCGGGGCAGGGGGTTGCCGAAGCGGGGCTCCAGGGTGGTGCCCTTGCAGGAGAAGGCCCCCAGTATATTGATATCGTAGAGCTCCGCGAATTCGTAACCGTAGCCGAAGGTGCCGGAGGCGGGGATCACCGGATTATCCAGCCCGATCCCGCAGAGGACAGTGCTCAGCTTTCCCATTTGATCTCCCCGCTTTCCATCACCGGGCCGTCCCGGCAGATCCGCTTCGTTCCCGCCAGGGTCTCGCATGAGCAGCCCATGCAGGCCCCAAAGCCGCAGCCCATTCTCGCCTCGAAGCTGTACTGCCCCGGCGTCTTTGCCGCCCGGGCGATGGACCGGTACATGGGTTCCGGCCCGCAGGCATAGAAGAAGCTGTATTCCAGATTTTCCATGAGATCCGTCACCCTGCCCCGGAGCCCCAGGCTCCCGTCGTCGCTGGCAATGTGCACCTCCGCCCCCAGGGCCTCGAAATCCCCGGCCAGGTAGGCGTCGGCGGCGGTGCGGTATCCCAGGAGGACCCTGGGCTTCGCTCCCAGGGCCAGAAGACGGCGGCACAGGCCCAGCAGGGGAGGGATCCCCGATCCGCCTCCCAGAAGGATGGGGGCGGGGCCGGCCTTGCCCAGGTTATAGCCGTTCCCCAGACCCGTGAGCAGATCCAGCTCCGCTCCGGGCCGCATATCCCGCAGGGCGGCGGTGCCGGAGCCCACCACCCGGTATACCAGGGTCAGCTCCCCCTCCCGCCAGTCGCATACGCTGATGGGCCGCCGGAGGAACTTCTCCGGCACCCGGATGTTCACGAACTGACCCGGATTCGTCAGACCCGAGGTATCCCCCTCCAGCCGGAGAAGGATCATGTCCCGGGTGAGGGGGCGGTTCTCCCGGATGACGTACAGACCCTCGTTCAAATCTGTTCCTCCTCGTCCTTGTCGATGGTGGAGACGGTGATGGTGGTCTCCTCCAGCACGTCCAGCAGCACCTTTACCGTATCCAGAGCGGTGAACATGGTGATGCTGTTCTCCGTAGCCAGGGTGCGGATGCGGTAGCCGTCGGTGCTCAGACCGGGATCCCCCACGTTGCTGGTGTTGATGACGTAGGCGATATGGCCCTGGCGCAGGGCCTCCACGATCTCCTCACTCTCCCCCAGCTTTTTCAGCACGTGGGTGCGGATGCCGTGCTCCTTCAGATAGGCGGCGGTGCCGCTGGTGGCTTCGATGTTGAAGCCCAGGTTGTAGAACCGGCGCACCAGGGGCAGGGCCTCCGCCTTGTCCCGGTCCGCGATGGTGGCAAAGACGGTGCCGTAATTCTGCAGCTTCATGCCGGAGGCCTGCAGCG
>JAFZVM010000109.1 GCA_017617795.1 Oscillospiraceae bacterium | reverse complement strand
TCCGGCGATCATGACGGTATGGTTCGTTTCATCCCACCAGACATTGAAGCCCACAGCCTCGCCCACATCCCTGAGCTTGACGTAGTTATTCCCCTCGATCACATACGCTTCCAGCGTGACCGGTTTTCCGTCGATGCAGACCTTATGGCTGGAGCGGCAGGCACCGACGGCCTCCGCCGCAGCATGAACCACGGGGCCTGAAAGGATGCAGCCGATCAGGATACCGGCCAGCATCAGCGCAAGGCTTTTTCCTCTGTGTTTCATTCACGCTTCCTCCGTTTTGATGGATTTGCCCATGGGCAAGCACACAATACCGAAAGAGATCCGGAAAGTCGAGAAAAAGAAGCTCGTCAAAACGGAGAAAGAATCCGCCTCATAACAGGTTGCGCGTCAGAAGACGAATCTGCTGGATATGCATTTCCGAGGGGCGCCAGCCACAGCGGGCAAGCTCCTCAAATACTTCTTCTTCGTTCATACCGCTCTCCAGCATCTCCGCCGCGCCGGGGAGCTCGAAGGTGTTCACGGGATGCCGCCCGCTCATGTTGAAAAGCGCCGTCGCCAGATCATCGCCATAGTCCTGTTGGATGAGCAGCATTTCCGCGTATAACTCGCCGCGCATCAAAAGCCTGCCCCGCGGGTCGCCCGCGTTCCGATCTCCGATGAACTCCTCCCAGGCTCCCAGCGCTTCCCGCGTGACGTCGGGGAGAAGCTCTCGCATGGCCTCCCATAAGCGTGCCTGATCCATCATGCCCTCCGTCAGCCCACCTCCACCGCCTGGACGCACCAGCGCAGGTCGCTCTGATTGCGGACGCAGGTGTATAGGGTGATGCGGTTCTCCGCCGAGGCAACCAGGGCCTCACGATCCGTCACGCTCACCTTGGCCACGCTAGTCACCTCATAGGTCCGGGTCCCCAGCGCCGTGGTGAGGGTGATGGTGTCTCCGATGGAGAGGGTGTGGATTTCCCCGAAGTGACAGTTGACGCCCCGGTTGTGCCCGGCCAGCGCCACGTTGCCGTCCCATATGGAGGTTTCGGAGAAATGCCCCGCGCCTTTGGCGAGGGCAGCGCTGTCCGTTCCCTCGTAGATGCTCACGGTGAGGCCGATGGCGGGGATCTTCAGCGTACCCAGGGAGCCATCAGCGTAATAGAGATCGGCTGTCAAATCGGTGAATGCCGTTACTGTCTGCGCTGCGGCCATTTGCATCATCGGAGCATCGGCGGCGCCGGGATAGACGATGTTGCCGCCGCTGATGACGGCGCTACCGGGGTTCATGGCGGTGGAGGCGCCGATGGCATTCAGGGCATAGATGCCGCTGACGCCGAAGGCGGGCGGGATCTGCACGGCGTCCTTGCTGTGATCCTCATTGGGCTGTGCGCCGCCGTCCGCCGTATAGACGTAGTCCACGGAAGTGGACTCGGCGTAGCCCGATCCCTCCTGGCCTTCAAAGGTATAATCCGCCGCAAGTGCTGGGGTGCATACGGTCAGCATCAGGCAGAGTGCCAGGGAAGCCAGAGAAACAAAGCGTTTCATTCGTCCTCTCCCTCCCCGCTGCTCATGCTCTCGGAAGCTTCCGAACGCCGCTTCATGGCAAGCGCCACGCCGATGCCTGCGCCGGCCACCGCAATGAGGCCGATGGGGATCAGCAGGACCTTCCAGGGAAAGGCGGGGTTCGTGGGCTCCTCAATGCTCCTCTGCACGTCGGCAGGCTCTGCGGGAGGTTCCGTCGCAGGCGCGGGCGTCTCCGTGGGCTCCGGCTCTGCCGGAAGAAGAGGAACGCCCTCGAAGATGGCGATGTAGCGGACCCGGTTCAGGTTGATGCGGCTGACCGTGCCGGTATAGTCCGCCGTCACGAGATAGCCGGTGACATAGCTGGAGGTGCTGGTTCCGGTATAGGTGGCGACGGCGGTGTACCGCTCGCCCATGGCGTAGCCGTCCACATTGCTCGTGTTGCTGATCTGCCAGTCGACGGACTGGAGGGTCAGGGTCTTGCCGTTATCCTCGATGGATTTGGGAATGCAGGCGGTATCCTGCCCGTCCAGATTGGGATAGGTCCGAGTGGCGGACAGCTCTTTGGAATAACTGCCATAGCCCGCAGCCTCCACCCGGACGGAGTCCAGCTTCAGGGTCAGGGTGCCGACAAAGCCGTCCTCAGTGACCACCTCTCGCTCCTGGGGCAGCAGAGCCAGCACGGATTCCATATCCTTTTTTGGACTGTCCAGGGCAACGGCCTCCGTGTGGAGGCGCTCCTCATATTCGGGAAGCTCCTGGCGAAGAATATCCGTAAAGGTATAATGGAAGCCGCCCTGCTCGAAGTCCGAGCGGGGGATGCCCGCGGGGTCCGCCTCCGGGGAGAGGTCATAGATCTTCCGGAGCTCGGTTCCGTCCTCCGAGACGGTGATGGTCGTGGGATAGCAGACGGGGCTTTCCTCCGCAGCGCGGGCGGGGACGAAAAGCGCCGTGCTCAAAGCCAGCAGCACGGCGCACACGGTAATGATTCGTTTCATTGGTAATACCCTCCTTTACATCGACATAGCCGGGGCTTCCACCGCGTTGGATGCGATGGGAGCCGTAGGCGCTGCAGGCGCTGCCTGCTGAGAATCGGCCATCTTCTTCGTCATCTCCTGCAGGGCCAACTGGTAGGCGGAGACCGCCATGTTGTTGACGACCTCCCGCATTTCCTTGGTGATGGGAAAGACCACCTCCTGGTATCCGTTCTTCGTCTGGCGCTGGGGCATGGAAACGAAGGGGCCGTTCTTGCCCTGCATCAGCTTGGCGCCGCGGATGGCGAAGCAGCCGTTCACGTCAAAGGTGAGGGATGCGAGGACGTGGCTGTTCCCGGTCACGGGATAGGCCCGCGCCGTGATCTCCGTGGGCAGTGCAGCCCTCTGCGGCTCCTGCGCAGCTGTGCTTTTCTTCTGTTCCTCCGGCTCTGCCGGAGCCTTCTGCTTGGGATTGCTCATGGTGGATTCCTCCTTCTTCAATTTCGTTTCGGTTTTAGCCAAAACCGGTTCCTCTCGGCTAAAGGCGTAGGGGACGCCGACCCGATAGGGATACAGGCAGAACCAATCGTCCTGTCCGCTGCAGAAGCTCATGCCATGCTTGGAGCCGTCTTTTTTGATCACAACACGGTCAGAGTTCCGGAACAGATCGTCGATCTGCGGCGCGTCGTAGCGCACCTGCTGCTCCAGCAGCTTCAGGACATAGGCCGTTTTCGTTTCATGGACTTTCAGCAGGATATCCCCGCAGTCCACGATCCCCTCCACATATTCCTTTCGGTGCCGGTGCCGGTAGGTCCCGCTTTTCAGCACATCGCCATGCCCCCCTGTCCAAGGCTTTCGGCGGGTTTCTGCTCCTGTGAGCGGAGCTCATCCAGCTTCTGCGCCGCCCATTCGGGGAGGTACTGCTTATCCAGCACGCCCAGGAAATCCTCCCGGTTCCACCGGGTGCGCTCCCCGTCGCTCAGGCACACGGCGTAGATGGCCCTGCCGCTGGATTTCGGGTCGCAGCCGAAGCCGCTCTCCGCCAGCCAGAGCTGATCCTCCTGGCGCCAGCAGCTTTCCTTCAGGGTAGACGGGTCCATGACCAGCACCTTGCCCTCCACGTTTTTTTCGTACATACCTGCGCTGCAATGGCCGCGGTCAAACAGTCCGAGGGCCATATACGCCTCCTGTGTCTGCCGGAGAAATGCAGTCAGCAGGTTATCCGGAGCTTCCACACAGCAGAAATGGCCGTAGACGGCATCCGGAATCGTGCCGGACTTTTCGGCCCACGTGATCGCGTCCTTTCCGAGCATGGCGGGTCCAAGGGGCAGATCCTTCATATCCAGGATCGTACTCGCCAGCACGAAGTTCACACGCTTGAAGCCGTATTCCTCCAGTACCTTCGCCGCGCAGTCGGGCGGAAGAGGGCCGGTTTTGGCGTACTCCCCCCGCAGGGCTTTCTCGATGGCCCGCGCGCAGGCCACGTTTTCCCGGAAGCTCTTTTCCCACAGTGCTGTTTCATGCAGCCGCACTGCGTCGTCATAACTGCCGCGGTACAGCCACAGGTATTCAGGCGCCATAGACGATCTCTCCCGATACCAGCATGCTCTCCAGCGCGGACGGGCAGATCCCGGCAGCCAGGAGCCCCTGCATCACGGGCGCCGGAACGTCCCACAGGCCGGGTCCGTCGTGGTTCACGCTGACGGTGAATTCGCCGTCGTCCAGCAACTCCACATGGACCGGGGCGTCCTGCGGGATCCCGGCGCGTTCCCGCAGCTCTTCGGGGATTTCCAGGTTCAGCGCAAAGTCCAGTCCGTCATAGGGACAGCTCTCCCCGTCGTCGGAGCATTCTTCGCAGCGTTCCCTGGGGGTACACTGCATCGCCAGCCTGACGGCGAGCTCTGCGGAGAGCTGATGGAGCGACCAGGAGGCGCGGATCAGCTCCAGCGCGCTCATCTGCTTTTTCAGCACCACCACCGCATCCTGCAGCGTGTGGTACTCCGCCGCCTCGTGTTCCCCGAAGCCGCTGAGCTTCAGGCCGCCACGGGGGACTTTCATGCCCTCGGTCAGATCGAATTTTTCAAATATCATAGGGTTCTTCCTCCTGACTGTAATTGAATAATGTCATTTGCACCGGCTGGAGCCGTTTGCGCTCATAGGGGTCGAAATTGGAGATGATAAGCTCCGGGAACTGACAGTTCGCCTCGATCCTCTGTCGCATGGAATGGAGTCGGCGGGTCTCCACGATGTGAAGATCCGGCCAGTCGTAGAGCTGGTGGATGAATTCATCGTCGTTGTAAGAAAGCAGGAACTTGCCCTGGATGTGCAGCAGCGCATCCCGCAGGCGGATGTGATCCTCCTCCGTGAAGCCCTTCTCCCCGACGTTTTGATAGTAGTTCTCCGTGTTATGGTAGGGCGGATCGCAGTAAAAAAGGCTCACCGGGCGGTCGTAGTGCCGGATGAGCCGTTCAAAATCCTGATTCTCCACCACCACCCTGGCAAGGCGGCGGTGGGCCTGCCCGATCAAGGGGAACGCAGCCCACATATCCTGGGGCTGACCTCCGAAGCTCGTCAGCGCAGCGCCATAGGACTGCCGGATCCTCTGATAAAACCATGCCGCCCGCTGGACCTCCGTACCGACATTCGGGTCCTCCAGCAGCTTTCCTATACGGTCAAAGTCCTCTCGGGAATTGAGTACATAACGGAGATGACCGATCAGCTCATCGGGCTTTTCCCGAACGCAACGATAGAGGTTCACCAGAAGGCTGTTGTAATCGTTGTAGACCTCAAAGTCATTGCCGGGGTTCTTGTGAAAGAGTACCCAGCCTGCCCCTCCGAAGACCTCGATGTACCGCTCGTAAAAGACGGGAAACATGGATACGATCTGCTCCCGGAGTGCTTTTTTCCCGCCAAC
>JAFZVM010000015.1 GCA_017617795.1 Oscillospiraceae bacterium | reverse complement strand
GCCGCCAAGGGCGCCGTGGACATGCTGACCAAGCAGCTGGCCTCCGAGTTCGGCCCCTACGGCATCACCGTCAACGCCTTCGGCCCCAACATCATGAAGACCCCCATGATGACCAAGGTCTTTGAGATGCGCGCCAAGGAAGCCGGCATCACCGTGGATCAGTACCTGGCCAACCAGGCTGCCAATCTGCCTCTGCGCCGGATGTCCGACCCCGATGACTGCGTGGGCACCGCCCTGTTCCTGGCCGCCCCCGCCTCCGACTTCCTCACCGGCAACCTGCTCTATCCCGACGGCGGCCTCACCGCCATCGGCTGAGTTCCGAAAAAAACGCACCGGGCGGCTGCCTGA
The DNA here is from genome assembly GCA_017617795.1 of Oscillospiraceae bacterium. Classification (GTDB taxonomy): domain Bacteria; phylum Bacillota; class Clostridia; order Oscillospirales; family Oscillospiraceae; genus UBA1774. Next base: position 24,809 of record JAFZVM010000015.1, on the reverse strand, counting down.
GCAGCCGCCCGGACCCGGGAGGAAGATCCTATTCAATGGGGAGCCAGACCTCGAAGTACCCCGCCAGCTGACCGTTTTCCTCCCGCACGCTGCACACCAGATTGCCCATGGCTCCGCCGGTGACGGTATAGCCGTGTTTTTCTGCGTAGTCCAGCATAAAAGCAAGATGCCGGGGACTGAAGGCGTTTTTCCCCACGCTGCGGAAGGCGGAATGGATGCTCTTCCGGCTCACCAGCCGCCGCACCGGAGGCTTGACGGCGACCTCCAGCTCCTCCGCGTATTTCACGCTGAGGGAGAAGCCCCAGGCAAAATCGTCCCCATCCCCCAGGAGCCCGTCCTGCGGGATCTCGAAATACCGCTGGGTAAAGGGCATATAGTCCAGCCATTGACGGCTGAGCTTCTGGAGCTCCGGCCGGTTATCATAATCGTAATTGAAGCGGTTGAGATAACAGATGACTTCGGGACTGTCCTCCACCCGGCAGATGCCCAGACATTCCTTCACCCGCTGCACCGCATCCTGATACTGGCGCAGCCGTTCCAGCAGCAGTTCCTGCCGTCGGATGCCCGCGGCCAGCTCGTCCCCCTTCTCCTCCAGCAGGGAGCTCAGGTCTCCGTGGTAGCAGTCCGTTACCATGTAGGCTACTTGGGGGATTCCGAAGCCGAAGCGCTTGTACCAGAGGCAGTCGATGAGGAAGTTGATATCCCAGGTATCGTAGTAGCGGTAATCGTTGGTCTTGTCCTTCTGGGGCGTCACCACCCCCTTCTTCTCGTAATACCGGAGAAGGTCCGTGGAGATGCCCAGGATGCGAGCCACGTCCCCGATCTTATACCGCACGGCAAAACACCTCCCTTATGACAGCAAAGCTTTCTTTTTAGTATAACAAACATTTTCTCTCAAATCAAATCAACAATTCTGAACAGGAGGATCATTATCATGGCGTACATGCCCCTTGACAAATCCAAGCTCTACCTTGAGACCGACAAGATGACCAAGATCTGGGATCTCAGCCAGCCCTGGGGCTGGGACACCCCCCTGTGGCCCTTCCCCGGCGCCCGCTCTGACCTGCAGTTCCCCCGCGGCCAGTATCTGGAGCGCTTCCACAAGCGCACCAACACCTACACCGGCACCCTGCATGCCGCCACCCACTGCGACGCCCCCAACCACACCCTGCATGAGGAAGAAGTGGACCGGGCCCGCTACGGCTACAACCTGGCCGAGATGAAGCTGGAGCATGCCATCGGCACCGGCGTCATCGTGGACCTGACCTGGATGTACGACGAGTTCGAGAAGGCCTTCAACGCCGCCGGCGGCGACCCCGCCAAGATGGGCGAATTCGCCGAGTACCCCGGCAAGAAGGGCGCCATCTGGCACATCATCACCCCCGAGGACGTGCAGAAGGCTCTGGATAAGGACGGCCTGGAGATCCGCCCCAACGACTTTGTGGTGCTGAACACCGGCTTCCATCGCTTCTGGCGCATCAACAACGACAAGTACTTCAACTACTACCCCGGCAACGGCCCCGAGCTGGCCAAGTGGCTGATGTATGAAAAGAAGATCAAGGCCATCGCCGGCACCTACGGCGCTTCCGACTCCTGCGTGTGGCATTACCCCTGCAAGGAGCAGATGCCCTGGCTGTACACCAACTACAAGCTGGCCACCGGCCGGGATATCGACGTGGATTACCCCGACTACGAGCCCTGCCACCGTCTCTTCGGTCAGCACGGCCTCATGGCCATCGAGAACGCCGGCGGCGACATCGACCAGGTCACCGGCAAGCGCATGATCATCGCTGCCTTCCCCTTCCGCTGCGAAGCTGCCGACGGCGGCATGGTCCGTCTCGTCGCCTGGGAAGAAGGCTCCTTCTAAGCTGCAAACCCGCCGGGGCCCCTCTGGGCCCCGGCACCGGAGCGGACGTCTCCTGCGTCCCCCATCATTTTTCTGAATGAAAAAGGAGCGGCTCCCGGCCGGGAGTCGATTTGAACCATGAAAACCTTTGATGATATCAAGCGGATCACCGTGCTGGGCGCCGGCACCATGGGCCCCGGCATCGCCCAGACCTTTGCCATGGGCGGCTACGAGGTGGTCATGTGGACCCGCAGCGAGTCCACCCGGGAGAAGGCCAAGGCCAGCCTGCGCACCAGTCTGGAGACCTTCGCCGAGGAAGGCGAGATCAAGCCCGAGAATGTGGACGCCATTTTTGCCCGCACCCATTTTGAACTCACCGTGGAAGACGCGGTTAAGGGCGCCGATTTCGTGATGGAGACCATCGTGGAGAAGAAGGAGGCCAAGGAGGAGCTTTACGCTCAGCTGGCTCAGATCCTGCCCAAGGACGTGATCGTCGCCTCCAACACTTCCGCCCTGAACATCTTTGAGATCGTCCCGGAAGCTCTGCTGCCCCAGCAGATCATCTGCCACTGGTATGCGCCTCCCCAGCTCATCCCCCTGGTGGAAGTGGTGAAGAGCGAGCAGGCCCCCCAGGAATATGCAGACATCGCCGTGAAACTCCTGCAGAAGTGCGGCAAGACCGCCGTGCTCATGAAAAAGTTCATCCGCGGCTATATCGTGAACCGGCTGCAGCAGTGCCTGAACCGGGAGGTCTTCTACCTTCTGGACAACGGCTACTGCGACGCCGAGGCCATCGACCTGGCGGCGAAGGCCTCCTTCATCCCCCGGGCCGTGGTCCTGGGCCTGCTGAAGCGGGCAGACTTCGGCGGCTTGGATATGACCGCCAACAACTACCGGAACCACAGCTACACCATGCCCGAGCACGGTGACGAGATGCCCAAGAGCCTGGAGGCTCTGGTGGACGCCGGCAATCTGGGCATCAAGACCGGCAAGGGCTTCTACGACTACACCGGCGTGGATATCGAGGCCCTGAAGGTCAAGCGGGACAAGCAGCTTTTCGAAGTGTTCCGCCTGGCAAAGAAGTTCCTGGACGACCCCGTCTGATCAACCTTCACGAATCGAAAGGAATTTTAACAAGATGTCTAAGAGCAACAAGATCATGATCCAGGTCTGCCTGTGCGGCGCCGGCACCAAGAAGGCCCAGGCCCCCACCGTGCCCTATACCGCCGCCGAGCTGGCGGAGCAGATCGTCGAATGCGCCAAGGCCGGCGCCAGCATCGCCCACATCCATGTCCGCGAAGACAAGCTCGTGAACGGCGAGATGCAGATCGGCTACAAGTCCATGAGCCTCAAGGCCTTCACCGACGCGGTGGAGATGACCCGGGAAGCCTGCAAGAAGGCGGGCGTGGACATCATCATCAACCTCACCACCTCCGGCGGCGAGTACGAGGATTTCAAGCGGCTCCAGCACCTGGGCGCCCTGAAGCCCGAGATGTGCTCCTTCGACCCCAACACCATCAACTGGGCCAACAGCTATATCTTCGAAAACAGCCCCCGCTTCCTGAACAAGCTCAGTGAAGAAGTGGTGAAGCATGACGTGAAGCCCGAGTTCGAGGTATTCGACACCGGCCATATCGACAGCGTCATGTACTACGTGAACAAGTGGAACATCCCCCAGCCCCCCCACATCCAGTTCATCATGGGCGTGGGCGGCTCCATGCCCGGCGACGCCTTCAACCTGGCCTTCCTGGTGAGCAAGCTGCCCAAGGGCGCCACCTGGTCCGTCTCCGGCATCGGCAAGGCCCATATGCCCATGATGCTGGCCGGCCTGGCCCTGGGCTGCGACGGTCTCCGCGTGGGTCTTGAGGACAACGTTATGTTCGGCAAGAACCCCGACGGCTCCAAGGACATCGCCACCAACCTGCGCCTGGTGGAGCGCGCCGTGCAGCTGGCCAAGCTGGCCGGCCGTGAGATCGCCACCGCCGACGAGGCCCGTGAGATCCTGGGCATCACCCGTCACTGCCTGCGGGACGAAGTGACGAATCCCGTAACGTATACCGAGTAAGACAACATTTAGAAAGGAACGACCCAAATTGCCTAAGAACAAAGTCGTGACCCTTGAGCAGGCCATGGAAAAATGCTTTGACGGCATGACCGTGCTGCTCCCCGGCTTCGTCAACTGCGGCGTTTCCGAAACGCTCATCGACGGGCTGATGCAGAAGGGCATCAAGGACCTGAACATCATCTCCAACAACACCAGCATCAAGGGCCAGGGCATCGGCCGTCTGGTCCATGACAACCGCATCAAGCATATCACCTGCTCCCACATCGGCAACAATACCGAGACCGTGGAGAAGGTGGTGGCGGGCGAGATCAACATCACCTTCGTGCCCCAGGGCTCCCTCTGCGAGAAGACCCGCGCCGGCGGCGCGGGCATCGGCGGCATCCTGACTCCCACCGGCGTGGGCACCCCCATGCAGGAAGGCAAGCAGCTGCTGGAGTGGGACGACGAAGCCGGCAAGTACAAGTTCGTCGGCCCCGATGATCCCATCAAGGGCAAGCGCTTCATCCTGGAGCTCCCGCTCCACGGCGACGTGTGCTTCATCCACGCCTGGAAGGCGGATACCATGGGCAACGTGGTGTACCACCGCACCGCCCGCAACTTCAACGAGCCCTTTGCCACCGCGGCCGACTGGGTCATCTGCGAGGCGGAGGAGATCGTGGAAGTCGGCGAGCTGGACCCCGACCAGATCAATACCCCCGGCGCGCTGGTGGATATGGTCGTGCAGGCCCGGAAAGTGGAGGGTTGAGAACATGGATGCGAAACAGTATATCGCCAAACGTACCGCGAAGTTCTTCAAGGACAATGACCTGGTGAACCTGGGCATTGGCATGCCCACCATGTGCATGGCCTATATCGATCCCAGCATCGACGTGTGGTTCCAGTCCGAGAACGGCATCATCGGCATGACCGGCGCCCCCAAGGAGGGCGAGGTCGTGGATCTGGACGTGGTGGATGCCGGCGGCTCCCCCAGCGGCATGCGGCCCGGCTCCTGCTGCTTCAGCAGCTTCACCTCCTTCGGCTATATCCGCGGCGGCCACGTGGACTACACCGTCCTGGGCGCTTATGAAGTGGACCAGAACGGCAACCTGGCCAACTGGATGATCCCCGGCAAGGCCGCCGCCGGCATGGGCGGCGCCATGGATCTGGTCACCGGCGCCAAGTGCACCATCGTTATGACCGTGCACTGCGACAAGACCGGCAAATCCAAGATCGTGCGCAAGACCAATCTGCCCCTCACCGGCGTGGGCGTGGTGGACTACGTGGTCACCGAGAAGTGCGTTTTCCACTTCACCAAGGCGGGCATGGTGCTTGAGGAGCTGGCTCCCGGCGAGACCGTGGAGAGCATCAAGGCCATCACCGACTGCGACATGATCATTCCGGAGCACATCCGGAGCATGGAAGACTAATCACATCTGCGAGCTCCTGCCCGGCGGGGATGCTGCTTTCCCCGCCGGGCGAAGCCCCTGCAGCCGCCCCGAAGGGCGGCACAGATAAACCAAGGGGGTAACTGGATCTTGTCCATTCAGCTCATCATCATCATCGTATACTTCATCCTCACCGTGCTCATCGGCGTCCTCTCCGGCCGCAAGACCAAGAGCGCTGCGGCCTTCACCGGCGTTGCCCTTTCCACCTTTGCCATCGTCTGCGCTTCCACGGGCGAATGGCTGGGCGGCACCGCCACCACCGGCGTCAGCGAGTACGGCTTCCTGTACGGTCTTTCCGGATGGTGGTACACCATCGCCAACGGCATCGGCGTCCTGTTCCTGGGTCTGCTCTTTGCCAAGCTCTTCCGCTCCCTGGAGACCGGTACCGTTCCCGGCATCATCGAAAAGTTCTTCGGCCTCCACGCCCGCACCGTGAGCTGCGTCATCCTCACCATCGTCATGCTGGCGGTGGGCCTGAGCCAGATGATCGCCGCCGGCAAGCTGGGCGAGAGCCTGCTGGGCATCCCCTTCTGGATCAGCGCCGTCGTCTTTGCCGTCATCTTCATTGTGTATACCCTGGCGGGCGGCATGAACGCCGTGGCCTCCACCAACGTGATGCATCTGATCGTCATGTACGTGGGCGTCATCGTGGCCATGATCATCGCCGTGAGCCGGGCGGGCGGCATGGAAGCCTTCACCACCGGCATCTCCAACCTGCGGGCCTCCAACGGCGGCAGCTTCTGGAACATGTTCACCATCGGCGGCAGCAAGGTCTCCAGTTGGATCATCGCCTCCCTGCTGGGCGCCTGCACAGCCCAGGCGGGCCTCCAGCCGGTGCTCAGCTCCCGGAACGCCAAGCAGGCCCGGAAGGCCTGCATCATCACCGCCTTCGTGGCGGCTCCCTTCGGCTTCTTCACCGCCACCCTGGGCATGGCCGCCCGTGTCATGTATGAAAACGGCACTCTCCTCCAGGGTGTGCCCCTGAGCCAGGCCGGCAAGAGCGCCCTGCCCGAGCTGATGATGCGAGGCATGAACCCCGTGGCCGGCGGCCTGGTGCTGGCGGCCATCCTGGCAGCCGTGCTCTCTACCGTCAGCCCCATCATCCTGGCCTCCGGCACCATGGTCACCCGGGACGTGTATCAGCGGGTGCTCCATCCCGAAGCCAGCGACGAGCAGGTCCTGAAGATGGGCCGCATCACCACCGCCCTCTCCGGCGTCATCTGCTGCGTGGGCGCCATCTTCCTGTGGAAGGCCTCCACCGTGCTGGAGCTGGTGTACGCCGCCTACTCCCTGCGTGGCGCGTTGTTCGTGGTGGTCCTCTTCGGCATCTACTGGAAGAAGTCCAGCCAGAAGGGCGCCATCGCCGCCATGATCTGCACCGCCGTGGCCGCCGTGGCCTGGGTAGCCATCAAGCTGGCCACCGGGAGCTATCCCCTCAAGTTCGGCTCCTTCGCCGTGAGCGAGACCTATATCGCGGTAGTGGTGGCCGCCGTGTGCACCATCGTGTTCAGCCTGGTGTTCAAGCCCTCCGCTCTGGAGCAGTCCGAGCGGGAGCAGACCAAGAAGAACTTGAAGGAAGCCATGGCAAAAGCCTGATCGTCTTTTCTTCATACGCGATCTCCGGATCCCCGGCTTTTCTGCGGAAAATGCCGGGGATCCGCTATGTTTTTTCCTTTTTTCAAAGAAATTTCAATTTACCTATTGACATTGACGCGGCGTCAAATTGTACGCTTCGGGGGAAGGGAGGGTTCCATATGCGCAAATGCTTCGTTTTTCTGCTGGTCCTGGCCCTGGTACTGGTATGCCTCCCGGGCTGCGGCAAGAAAGCCCCCATGGACGAGGGACCTCTGAGCATCAACCCGGACGGGACTCTGGGCCTATTGCGCTGGGGCATGACCCTGGAGGAGGCAGCCAGAGCGGACCGGCGGATCGTCTTCACTCCTGACCCGGAGCACACTGTGCAGACCTGCGAAGTGGAGTTCCTGGGCAGACAGTGGACCCTTCGGCTGGACTTCATACCGTTTTCCGAGGAGGGGGAGGAGGGTCCCCGGCGGCTGAGCATGCTGCGTCTCTTCCCCCTGGAGGCTGGGATGGGTACGGAGCTCATCGAACCCATGGAGGCCATGCTGGGGCCCCGGAACGTGAAGGTCTACCACCGCAACCAGGTCTGGCAAGAGGACGGCAGCTTCACCTGCACCAGCTCCCGGGACTACGCGGACTGGGCCTGGTACTGGGAATCGGAGGAGGCCATCGGGAGCCGGGTCAGCCGGAAGAAGCTGGAGAAAGCCTACCCGGAGGCGGAGCCGGAGCGGTTGAATTCCCTGCAATACGGCTCCCCTTTGTACACCGTCGTCTTCCTGTACGAGGACGACATCACCCGGGTGGACCACTTCTCCGCCAAGGCCCCGGACTGGCTCCCGGTGATCGGCTCCACGGGCACGAATGCGGTGAAGGCCGACCTGCTCACGGGAAAGCTGAAATGAGGGGCGGGAGACGGAATATGCGCAGATGCATCGTTATGCTCCTGCTCCTGGCCCTGGTCCTTCTCCCGGGTTGCGGACGCAAAGCCCCATCCACACCGGAGTACACCCTGAACCCGGACGGGACCATCGACAGGCTCCGCTGGGGCATGACCTACGCCCAGGCGGGCCGGGTGGTGAAAAGCATACGGGAGCAGCACCCCGATATCCTGTGGGGGGATGAACCTGCGGTGACGGAGTTGACGGTTCTGCTGCCCGCAGGGGTCGTGCAGGGCTGCTGGGCGGACATAATCCAGCTCACCTTCCGCCACCTCTGGCAGGAGGGAAAGCGCAGCCCCCTGCGGCTGGTGGAGATCCAGATGACGTTTTCCCCGGAAACCGAGCTTTCGGCCACGCGTGCCTGGGCGGCGGAGGCGCTGAGCGGCATGGAGCAGAAGACGGAGTGGCGTCTGGCCTCCCCCGAGACCCTGGGGGACCGGGTGAGCCGGGAGGTCCTGCTGGAGGTCTACCACGGTTACAGCGATGAATACCTCTCCCGGCTGCCGGAGGAACCTCTGTATTCCGCCGCCGTCACCGCCACTGAGTACCAACGCACGCGCCTGACTACGGAGGGCCGCGGGGCGGCCCTGGCGGAGGCCCTGGAAGGGTGATCCGGGGACGGGAGTTGCGGATTGCCACAACCCCAGTGTGCGCACTGAGGCTTTGCAACCGTCATGTGTAAACACGCCGCGATGAACGAAAGTCCGATGCACGTCGCCCCTCATCCGTCACGGCGCCTGCGTGAGATGCGCCGTGACACCTTCCCCCAAGGGAAGGCAAAGGTGCAGTTATCAGCCCTGTCCCGTTTACCAGGACCTCTATCCCCACCGCGAGAGCTGACTTCCCCTCGGGCCGCAAAACAGGGACATGGGACAGCTCATGAATACAGATTGACTCTGTTTCTATGCCGTCTCCGGGAGTTCTTCGCAGGACAACGGGACCAGGGAGCATATGCGGGGGGATCCAATGGGGGGCAATCGGCCCCCCTTGGCCGGGAGGAGAGTTGTACACGCGCCCACCGCTTTGCGGCGGGACCCCTCGCGCGGGATGTCCAGGGAACCTTTCGGAAGGTTCCCTGGCGATCCTTTTTGTACTTTCCCATCGTTGGGAAAGTACCGCCCCCGGCAGGGGCCGCACCCGCGGGAAGGAACCTCTCCACCGCTTTGCGGTCCCCCTCCCCTTTCAGGGGAGGCCTACTCCCGTCCCGCCGCAGGCAAAAAAAGTACCCGCGCTCCGCATGAACGGAGTGCGGGTACCGCGCATATTCGGGCTCTTATCCCTTGAAGCCGATGCTCTCGATCTGGATCTTGAATTTCTTCTTCAGGGGCTCCAGGGTCTCGGGAGTGAGGCGGGAGGGATCGTAGTGCTGGATGGAGGCGTAGTTCTGGAGGAAGAGGCTCCAGTAGGGCTGGCCGCCCAGGTCGTACATCTCCGCCTTCTCCAGGACCTCGATGCTCCGGGGCAGGAAGCGGGGAGCGTTGATGACGCACTCGTCGTCCGCGATGAATTCCTTGCCGCCGATGGTGAACTTCACCTTGCCGCTGCGGAGGTAGAAGAGCTCCCGGAGGGGCGGATACTTCACCCACTTGGCGGTGAAGCCAGGCTCCATGATGGCGCAGTCCAGCTCCTTGATGCCGCCGTTTTCCCACCGCTCCACCACGATGCGCATGCTGACGCCGGGGAACTCATAGGAGGCGTGGGGCCGGTTGGGGTTCTTGATGGCGGGGCACTGCTCCGTGGGAACGTCCCGGCACAGGAAGGGCTCGATGGGGTTGGAGTCCATGAAGCCCCGGGTGGAAAGGGCATTCAGCTCCGGATCGTCCGCCAGCTCGGGCATCATCCTCTTCACCCGGCCCACGTCTCCGGCCTCGGGATAGGTGAAGAAGTCGTGGTAGGTGCCGCGCCACTTCACGTCGTCCAGGAAGAACATGCCCTGGCTCTGGCCCGCCTGGAGGTGGACGATGTCCCCCTTCTGGGCCTTGGCCCGCATGCCGTCGATGTACAGGTACAGGCTGCCGCTGTCCACAAAGAAGGTCTCGTAGCCCTTCCAGTGGAAGTGGGGCATGGGGGTCTTGTCGGGATCCATCCCCTCAGGGTTCTTGTGCATGAGGGTGTCCAGGCACCAGTACAGGCCGTGCTCCCCCTCCGCCGGGGTGATGGAGCCCACGTCGGAGGAGACCTGCCCATTGGGGAAGTAGCTGTGGGCCGCGCCGCCCCGCCAGGTGATCTCCGGGGTCTTCAGGTCAAAGAGGAATTCGTTTTTGTTGCTGTCCATGATTTGCCGTCCTTTCCCATAAATATTATGTAAACAATTTGTCCAATACGATGGTCCACAGGGGGATGGTGAGCACGCAGAAGAGAGTGCTGGCCACCACGATGTAGCCCGCCACGGTCCGGGCTTCCGCCGCCTCCGGATCGTACCGCAGGAGGAAGGTGGGAGTAAGGGAGGCCACGGGCATGGCGAAGTAGTACATGGTGCTCCGGATGATCTCCGGCTTCACGCCGATCGCCCAGAACAGCCCCACCGCCAGGGCGGGGATCACCAGGAGGCGGCAGGCCGTCACCAACAGCACGCTGGGGTGCTTCACCGCGCTCCGCAGATCCGCGTCCGCGATGATAGCGCCGCATAGCATAAGTCCCAGGGGGGAGGCCATGTTGCCGATGGTCTCCAGGGTGGTGGAGATCACCGAGGGCAGCGGGATCCGGAAAGCATACAGGGCAAGGCCAATGAAAACGGCGATCACCGGGGCGCAGAGGAATTTCTTCACGGTCTCCTTCACGTCCATCCGGGTCCCCGCCTTCCCCAGCATCACGGCGGCCCCGCCGTAGAACATGATCCGGATGGGCAGGGTGAAGAGGACGTAGCTGAAAAAGCCCGCCTCCCCGCAGACCTCCTTCACCACGGCGAAGCCCACGAAGGTGAAGTTGGTGAAGAGGAGGGAAAAGCGCACGGTCTTTTTGAGATCCCGGTCCTTCATCCAGCAGGTGGCGGCAAAGACCACCAGGAACATCACCGCCATGCTCCCCACGGCCAGGGCGATGAGCAGAGGGGCGGTGAGCAGCTGGTCCAGGCTGTACTCCATGCGGAAGGAGGAGATGATCATGCAGGGCAGGGGCACCGCCATGACGAAGCGGCTGAGCATCTTGTCAAAGCCGTCGGGCATGGCCTTCACCTTCCTGGCGGCAAAGCCCGCCAGGATAAAGAGCAGCAGCCGTATGGAGAGCTGTACGACGGTCATGATCCCTTCCCCTTCCCTGTTTTCAGTTTAGCCCAAAACCGGGGAAAAGGCAAGGAGAATCGGGAGAGGGCCCGCCGGGGGCGGGGACTTCGCCGCAGCGCCGCCGAACATTCTCACGCGGCTCTTGACAGGACCCTCCGTATACGGGATAATACGGATATAAGCATCTCTGACGGGAGGAAACATCATGGATATCGAAAAGCTGAAATCTTTTTTCACTTCAGCCGGGGTCAACCTGCTCATGGGGATCATCATCCTCGTGGTGGGCCTGTTCGTGGTCCATTGGCTGATCAAGTTCCTGCGGAAGAGCAAGGCCTTTTCCAAGCTGGATCCTTCCCTGCAGTCCTTCTTCCTCAACGCCATCAAGCTGGTCCTCATCGTGGTCATCGTCCTGTCGGCAGCCAACGTCATCGGTATACCCCTTACCTCCATCATCACCATCTTCGCCTCCGCCGGCGTGGCCATCAGCCTGGGCATGCAGGGCGCCCTGGGGAACCTGGTGGGCGGCGTGACCCTGCTGATCCTGAAGCCCATCAAGGCCGGGGAATATGTCCAGATCGGGCAGTATTCGGGCATGGTCAAAAACATCGGCGCCTTCTATACCGAGATCAAAACCAGGGATAACTCCCTCATCAGCATCCCCAACAGCAGTCTGACCAACACCGCCATCATCAACTACTCCCGGGAGGGCATCTCCCGCGTGGAAGTATTCTTCACCGCAAGTTATCAGACGGATATCGAAACCGTACGGAGCGTGCTCCTGGAAATGGCAAAGAAGGGGGAAAAGGTCCTGGAGGATCCGGCCCCCTGGGTGCTGGTCAACAAATGCACGGAAAATGGAATCGAATATGCGGTAAGGGCTTGGGGAAAAGCAGAGGACTGGACGAGCGTCAAATTCTACCTGCTGGAATACGGCAAGAAGGCCCTGGACGAAGCCGGCATCTCGATCCCCTACCAGCAGATGGACGTCCATATCAAGCAGGACTGAACCTGTATCAGCTTCAAATCAGACCCGCTTCGCCGGGCTTCCTACGAGGTCCCGCAAACAACAGGCAAGGCACGGAAGGGTGGTTCCTTTTCCCACTTCCATGCCTTGCTTCTCTTATACGCTTTGGGGTTCGGGGGCACCCTGGTCACCGGGTCCAGCCCGCCCCAGCTGCCGCGCTTCGCGGCGTCCAGCTTCCGCTTCTCCTTTTTGGAGAGCTTTTCGTAGGGGATGAATCTTGCCATATGCTTCCCTCCTTTGTCAGCAGGACAGGATAGCAGACGGAGGCGGATTTGTCAAGATGATCTCCCGGCATCGTGCAGCTCGGTCCGCTTCCCGGATCAGGTGTAGAAGGAGCAGATATTCACTCAGACCGACTCAAGTCCAGTTCTCCAGCAGTGCCTGGGCCTCCTGCCGGACCGCCGGATCTTTGATGAAGGACAGAGACTCCCGCAGGACGGCGGGGATCTTATCCCGGTCGGGTATGATCTGCCGCCTCTGCAGCCGGTCCGCCAGGCACCGGAGCATGCGCAGGACATGGACGTCCTCCTCGCAGGTCAGCTGGTCCTCGACGAAGCCGAGCCCCTCCCGGAGGTTTTCCTCCTCGATCCGGCCGAAAGGGGCGGTGAAGCCGTCGTAAGGTCCCGGCTGGACCTCCAGATCCCGGACGGACCAGATATATCCCCGGTAAAAAAGGTAGTTCACCAGCTTGATGCCTTCCTCCGCCCGGCCGTATTCATGCTCACAGTAATCCGCGGAGCAATAGTCGCCGATCCCCTCGTACTTCAGACCGTCCGTTGCGGTAATCTGTATCCGCTTTCCGTCGTACTGCTTCAGCTCCATCGCGCCCTCCAAAGAACGGGGGCGCTGCATTTTGCAACGCCCCCCTGACCGTTCATGCTACCAGGCTTACAGCTGGCCCTCCATCCACTTGAGGCCTTCCTCGATATGGGGATCCCAGTACTCCCAGGCGTGGGTACCGTGGCCCTCGGTGTAGTAATGGGGATAGCCGATCTTCTCCAGGTGCTCATGCAGGCTCCGGTTGTTCTCGATGAGGAAGTCCTCGGAGCCGCAGGCCATGTACACCCGGGGCCGGATGGCGTTGGGGTCCTCCATGAGCTTGGAGGCCAGGGCCTTGGGATCCACGTCGGACCCCAGGATCTTGCTGGGCTTGCCGAAGCAATGGACGAAGTAGCTGGGGCTCATGCCCATGCCGCCGCCCTGACCGCCTGCGGGGGCGGGGGGCAGATCATCCGGCATCTTGGAGATGCCGTCGGTGATGAGGGCGGAGGACAGGGCGATGATGCTGCCGAAGACCTCGTTATACTTGAAGCCGTTGCGAAGGGCGCCGTAGCCGCCCATGCTGAAGCCGCCGATAGCGGTATCCTCCCGCTCCTTGGACAGGGGGAAGATGCGGCGGGTGAACTCGATGAGCTCATCGCAGATGAAGGTGGCATAGTTGGCGTCCCGGCTGGGCTCATCCACATAGAAGCTGTTCTCCCCGTCGGGGCAGAACACGGCGATGCGGAACTGCTGGGCCAGCTGCTGGATCTTGGATCCCCGGAGCCAGTCCGCATGGCTGCCGGAGTAGCCATGGAGCAGATAGATGCTCTTGAAGGGCTTGTCCGGATCGAAGGGGACGCCGGGGAAGGCGGGCTTCTCCGCCGGGATGATGGCCGTCACGTCCGTGTGGCGGTGCATGGCGTGGGAATACATGGTAAAGGTAAAGGTTGCCATAGCTTATCTCCTTTCCTCCGCCGCGCTGCAGCGAAGTTCAAATTATTCGTATGTGGTAAAGTCCTTATCCATAAACCCGGCGTTAAAGGGCATATGGATGTGGTCCGCCTGGCCCAGGGGCATATCCGCCGGGGTGACGGGGACGCTGCCCTCCGGCACCACGGGAGGCGGCGCCATCATGGGCGGCATGGCAGGCCTTTCGCCCTCAGCTCCCTCGCCCCGGGCGGCAAACATGGGGGGCATGGGCTGAGGCAGCTGCTGCAGCTTCAGCTGATTCTGGAGGAAGCGCCAGCAGGGCTCGAACCAGTCGTCGATGCTGGGGCCCACAGTACCGTCCGCCCCCAGGATGCGGGCGGTGGAGCCGGTCTCCCCGTGGCCGCCGCAGCTGGAGATATAGGTTGCGAAGGGGCGCTTCTGCTTCTCAAAGTTGGAGATCATGGCGATGGTCTGGTACACGGAGACCAGGGTATCCAGCCGGGCATGGTGGAAGAAGGCCGGAGGCGTCTGGGGGCCCACCAGGTCTCCGTTGGGGACGTATACGATGCCGTCGTCCGTCTGCTGGCCGCAGTACATGGGGCCGAAGCCCAGGACCATGGCGTTGGGTTTGCCCTCCTCCCCGGTGCAGCCAGCGGCGGCCATCAGGTCCGGACGGTTCCACAGGTTGCCGGTGCTCATGCAGATGAAGGCGCCGGCGGAGTTGCCGGAGATGATGATCTTATCCGGATCCAGGCCCCATTCGTCCGCATGGTCCCGCAGGATCTTGATGCTGCGCATCAGGTCGATGATCACCTGAGGCCAGCGGTAATCCCGGGCCACGGGGTAGAGATAGGTGCAGATGACTCCCACGCCCTTGCCCATGAGCCGGCCGCCCAGGGCCACGGTGTCCGATTCGCTGCAGAACATGAAGCCGCCCCCGGGCACATGGATCAGGGCCGGGGTCTTCTGGAAAAACATCGCGCCCTGCACGTTGGCCACGCTGACGATCAGCCGGGAAGTGCCCTTTTCGTTCAAGTCAAAGGTGAATACCTGCATATGTGTTCCTCCCTTGTTATTTGTTTCGTATCTGTCACTATATTACCGCTAAACCGCTCCGTTTTCCACCCCTTTTTGGAATTTCTGCACAAACAAAGCGCTCCGGGCAAGCCCGGAGCGCCGAGGTGATATAAGGTTTATTTCTTGATCAGCTTCCGATACAGCCAGATCAGGATGCAGGCGCCCGCAACGGAGATGATGATCCGCGCGATCCAGCCGGTGGCGGCAAAGCCCAGAAGGGAGCCGATCAGGCCGCCCACCAGACCGCCTACCAGACCCAGGACCAGGTTGATGATCCAGTTGTGTTCGCTCTTCATGATCTTGCCGGCGATCCAGCCGGATACGGCGCCGATGATCAGAGAAACGATGAATCCCCACATACTGCGTTCCTTCTTTCTCATATACTGCCGGAATCCCCCGGTATGTTCAGTATACTCGGTTTTTCGTCTTATTGCAAGGCTTTCCCCGCATATACCCTCGCCGGGCGGTCATTTCTTCGGCCGCTCGCCGATGGCCACCACGATCACCTGGTCCCGGGCACTGTAAACGTTCACCGCCTCCGTCACCCGCTCGATCAGGGTACCATCCCCGTTATACCGGACCCGGTAGGTGGTGACCTGCATCCCGTCCCGGCCGTAGTCCGTGATGACCCGCTTTCCGGACTTCACCCGTTTGTGCTCGTAATAGACCGTCTTATGGGGGACCGTATAGTCCACGTGGTATTCCAGCTCCACGTAGCTGTCGTCCAGCTTCGTCCCCCAGATCTCCGTCTTCAGCTGCCCCCCCTCGATCCAGGCCTTCATAAGGATGGGGTACTCGTCCTTCAGCTTGAAGCGGAAGTCCGGCCCGCCCCAGCTCACGGTGGCGTCCATGCCCAGGGGCAGATAGGTCTGATAATACATGTGGTTGGTGCGCTCCAGGATCTCCTCGTCCGCCAGCATGCAGCAGTAGTACAGAGCGCTGGAGAGCTGGCAGATGCCGCCTCCCACCTCCTCCACCAGTTCCCCGTTCACGTAGGCGGTGGCAGGACCGTAGCCCTTTTCCTCCGTCCGCTCCCCCAGGGCGCCGTTGTAGGAGAATTCCTGCCCCGGCAGAAGGATGGTCTCGTTCAGCATGGACGCGGCGATCTCGATATTTTTGGTGCGCACGGCGTTGTTGGTGAGGGGGGTGTCCACGCTGGCCAGCAGATCCCGGAACAGCAGGGCCTCCAGCTCCTCCGCCTTCACCTCCGGCTCCAGGGTAAGGATGGGGATGCGCACGGTCTCCCCTTCCTTCGCTTCTGCCAGGAGCTTCTCCCCTTCCTCCAGGTCGAAGGTCTTCCCGGCCTTCTCCGGCTGCACCTGATAGGTATCGTCGAACTTCGCGTTCACCGGCTCCGTGTGCAGTCCTTCCCAGATGGCCTCCAGGTCCGGCGTATCCGCGGGGATCTTCTCCGGGGCGCAGCTGACCTCCAGCTCTCCCCGCTCCAGCGCCGCCTTCAGTTCCTCCAGCAGCGCTTCCTGATCCACATGGGCCCCGTCGGTCCCCAGGGTGATCTGCACCGCTTCCTCATCCGGGAAGACGATGTACCGGGTGGGTTCCTTATCCAGCTTTTCCGCCGCCTGACGGCACAGCTCCCGGAGCGGTTCCTCCTGCAGCACAGGCGTCCAGGTCCGCGGGAAATCTGCGGTGCGGCTCCGGTCCAGGAGCCAGTTCAGAGCGTCCCGGTTCCGGTCCCCGGTACGGCCCCAGGCCAGGATGGCGTCCGCCTCCGCTTCCATATCCGGCACCAGGCCCAATTCCTCCGCGGAAACGCTGAGCTCTTCCCCGGGGAGGGACAGTGTGAGACTTTTCCCCGCAAGGGGGGCAAACCCCTGGGTCCGCAGGATATCCAGCACCTGGCTCCGGTCACATCCCGCAATATCCGAGCCGAACAGATGCACGCCGGGGGCTGCCCGGTCCGCTCCGCCGACCTGATCCCTTGCCCAAAGGAATACCCCGCCGCAGGCCAGGATCAGAACCAGGAGAAAGATCAGGATCCCCAGCAGCCAGCCCCGGCCCTTCCGGGTCCGGGGACCATAATGCTTATAGGACATAAGTACTCTCCTTAAAACAGGGTGTCATAATAATCTTCTTTCCGCCAGGGAATGCCCATATGGTATTTCTGCTCCGCCTGGGCGTCCAGCAGCTCCCCGATGAGCCGGTTGGACAGGAGGAAACCCCGGGGCGTGAAGCGCCAGCGATCCCCCACCCGCTGGGCCAGGCCCAGGCGCACGTAGCTCTCCATGAGCTTCTCCAGGGGTTCAAAGCTGTTCTGATACCGGGTCTCGTATTCCTTCGGGTCCATGCCCCGGGCGGTACGCATCCGCAGCATCACGTATTCCGAAGCCTGCTCATAGAGGCTGATTTCCTCCAGCTCGCTCATCAGCTCCCCGCCGGAGCCGATGGCGGCGATATAGCCCTCCGCATCCGGCAGGACGGTGAAGCGCTTGCCCCCCAGCCAGGAGGCGGCGGAGGCCCCGAAGCCCAGGTATTCCTCCCCCATCCAGTACTTCAGATTATGCCGGGAAGCGCAGCCCGACTTGGCAAAGTTGGAGATCTCATACTGTACGTAGCCCGCGGCGGCCAGGGTGTCCACAGCGTAGAGGTACAGGTCCGCCTGGGTATCCTCGTCCGGCAGGTCCGGATCCTCCCGCCGGGACCAGAGGGGGGTCCCCTCCTCTACCTTCAGGCCATAGCAGGAGATGTGCTTCGGCTGCAGCTCCATGGCCTTCCGCAGGGTATCCGCCCAGTCCTCCCGGCTCTGGCCGGGGAGCCCGTAGATCAGGTCCAGGCTGATGTTCTCAAAGCCCGTTTTCCAGGCCAGATCCACCGCGCTGACCACCTGGGCCCAGTCGTGCCGCCGGCCCAGCTCCCGGAGGATCCCGTCGTTCGCGCTCTGAGCCCCCAGGGAGATGCGGTTGAAACCCGCCTTCCGCAGGGCCTTCAGTCCCTTCTCCGTGACGCTGTCCGGGTTGGCCTCAAAGGTGACCTCCCCATCCGTCAGGACCTTGTACCGTTCCTTGATCTCGCCGAACAGTTCGGCCAGCCGCTCCGCCCCATACCAGGTGGGGGTGCCGCCGCCGAAATACACGGTATCCACCAGGTAGCCCTCCGCCAGAGGGGCGGCTTCCCGCAGATGCTGAATCAGCGCCTGCTGATAGGCCGGGATCAGGTCCCTCCGGTCGGCCGTGGAGCAGAAATCGCAGTAGGCGCAGCGGGAGGCGCAGAAGGGGATGTGGATATAAATGCCCAGGGTTCTGTCCGCCATGGGTATCCCTCCTTGATCGGATCATGCCGCCTCCCCGGAAAGGGCAGGCGCAAACGGGGTTTTTATATTATCTCTCTCCGGCTCCGGCTTGTCAAATCGTTTTTCCGGCGATTGCTTTTCCGACCCGGATATGTTATCTTGATATTAATAACCTATATACCTGCATATTTTTAGAAAACAAGGAGGCAAAGGGCATGGATATCCCCTGGATCATCGACCTGGACGACCATGAGGCCAGCGGCATCCGGGATTTTACCCGCTATCACGCAAACGGCGAACGGGAGGAAGTCATGAGCGCCGTGATGGACGGTCTCGGGCCCCATGGTCTGTACAATATCACAGACACCATCATGTGCAAAATGCCCACAGGAGTCACCCCGGAAGAGGCCTCCAAAATGAACCATGAGCACCGGCTGGGCTTCGAGCTGTTTTTCGTGGACAGCGGCAGCATGTATCTGTACCTGGAGGGACGGCGATGCATCATCAAAGAGGGGGATATCCTCCAGCTCCAGCCCACCCAGATGCACTCCATGGCCTCCATTGAGGACGTGAAGTGGCGGGGTTTTTTCCACGATCTGGACTCCTTCAACACCTCCATCGCCGTGAACCAGGTGGCAAGCCGCCTGGGTCCCGACGTGAAGCAGGACCCGGCCTTCCAGAAGGCCCAGGGGACAAAGGATCACCGCCGTCATGAACAGCCCACCTTTGTGGACGTGCCGGCGGAGACGGTGAACGCGGTGAAGAATCCCGCCCGTCCCCTGGCGAAGTTCGATTTCCCCTGCCTGACGGTCAAGGTGATCGTACCCCGCTGGGAAAACTGGGGCGTGACGGAGCTGGTCCTGGGAGAAATGAAAGCCGGCACCCGGATCAGATGGGGCTATCATCCCTGCCGGGAGCAGTACTATGTGCGCAGGGGCAAGGTGAAGCTCTCCCTCTTCGGGGAAGAGCGGATCGCCGGTAAGAGCTGCGTCATCAACGTGCCCATGCTGGCCCCCTTCAGCCTGGAAGCCCTGGAGGACGCGGAGGTCTACGACGTGGGCGGCCAGACGGAGTGGTTCAACTTCCTGCTGGACTACCATTCTCTCCGGACCTACAGCCCTGAGCGGCTGGCAGAAGCCCTCCCCGCCCTGAAGGAACGGGACGGCGTTGCCATCGAAGCCATCGAGTAATCCACACGGACCCGCTTCGCTGCGGCGAGGATCCCTCGCTGCAGAATGCCGGACTCCGACATCAATATCATTTACGGAGGTATCCCACATGACGAAACAGGAGATCATCGACCTCTGCGCGAAGACCGCCAGGGAAGCCCAGATCCGGGACGACGTATGCTCCCGGAGCACACTGATCGGCCTGAAGGCTTATTTTGACATTCCCGACGATCTGATCCGCGCTTCCTCCAACCTCTGCGGCGGAGCCGGAGCCGCCAGCGGCAGCTGCGGCACCTACACCTGCGGCCAGCTGGCCCTGGGACTGAAGTACAACAGCTCTGTCGAGGAGGAGCTGGAGAAGCCGGAGCTCTTCGACGTGACCAGCCGGAAGTTCATGGAGTTCCGGGACCGCTTCCTGAAGGAATTCGGCACCACCCTCTGCCCGGAGATCCACAAGCAGGTCTTCGGCCGGGCTTACATTTACACGAAGCCTGAGGACGCGGAGGCATACTTCAAGATCACGGATCACCATATCCGCTGCGCAGCCACCGTGGAGCGGGCCACCCGTCTCATCGCGGAGATGCTGCTGGAGGACGAGGAGGAACAGGCATGAAGAGGCTTCTCGTCATCGGCGGCGTGGCCGGCGGAGCCGGCGCCGCGGCCAAAGCCCGGCGCGTGAGCGAGGACTGGGAGATCATCATGTTCGAGCGGGGGAGCTATGTTTCCTTCGCCAACTGCGGCCTGCCCTATTATATCGGCAAGGTCATCGAGGATCGGGAGGAGCTGCTGCTCTTCTCCCCCGAGCTGTTCAAGAGCCGCTTCAACGTGGACGTACGGCTGAACACCGAGATCGTGGACCTGGACCGGAAGAAGAAGACCGTCACCGCCCAGGGGCCTGACGGCAAGACCTACAAGGAGAAGTATGACAAGCTGGTGATCGCCACCGGCGGCAGACCCATCACCCTTCCGGTGCCCGGAGCCGATCTGGAGGGCGTTTACCATGTTTTCACCGTGCCGGATGCGGACGCCATCGCCTCCAGGCTGGAGGTGGGCACCAAATCCGCCGTGGTGGTCGGCGGCGGCTTCATCGGCCTGGAGAGCGCAGAAAACCTGGCGGCCCGGGGGGTCAAGGTCACCCTGGTGGAGAAGCTGCCCCAGGTCATGAGCAACATGGACCCCGAGTTCTCCGAGGTCATCATCAAGGAGCTGGAAAAGCTTGGGGTAACGGTGCTGACCGGCGTGGGCATGAAGGCCATCACCGGCAAGGGCACCGTGAAGGGCGTGGAGCTGGACGACGGGACCAAGGTGAAGTGTGATATGGTGGTCATGGCCGCGGGCGTCCGGGTCAACACGGAGCTGGCCCAGAAGGCGGGCCTCCGGATCGGCGAGACCCGGGGGATCTGGGTGGACGCCGGTATGCGCACCTCCGACCCGGATATCTACGCCGCCGGGGATATCGCGGAATCCGTCCACCTGGTAAGCGGCAAGAAGGTCCGTATCTCCCTGGCCGGCAGCGCCAACAAGCAGGGCCGCGTGGCCGGGGCCAACGCCGTGGGAGGGAACATGCTCTTCAAGGGCGTGCTGGGCACCGCCATCCTCAAGGTCGGCGGTCTCACCGCCGCCCGCACCGGCCTGAGCACCCGGGAGGCGGAGGAGCTGGGACTGGACTTCGAGTCCGTCTATGTGCCCGGTTTTTCCCACGCCACCTATTATCCGGATTCCAAGCCCATCATTATGAAGTACACCGTCCAGAAGCAGACCGGCAGGCTCCTGGGGGCCCAGGCCATCGGCCGGGACGGTGTGGACAAGCGCATCGACGTCCTGAGCACCGCGATCTACGGGAATATGACCGTATTTGACCTGGAGAACCTGGATCTGGCCTACGCGCCTCCCTTCTCCTCCGCCAAGGATCCGGTGATCGAGGGCGGCATGATCTCCGCCAACATCCTGCGGGGCGAGATGCAGTACGCCTCCCATCTGAAGCTGTCGGAATACCTGGCGGATCCGGATACCGTCGTGCTGGACTGCCGGACCCAGGCGGAGTGGGACATGGGCCACGTGGAGGGCGCCGTCCTCCTGCCCGTGGATGAGCTCCGGGAGCGCTACAAGGAACTGAGCAAGTCCAAGACCTACGTGGTGTACTGCGGCGTGGGCTACCGGGCCTACAACGCCTGCCGCTTCCTGCAGAACAAGGGCTACCGGGTGAAGAACCTGGGCGGCGGCTGGAAGCTCATCAACATGCACAAGGGGATGTGACCATGGCGCAGGGTTCGGAAACGCGGCCATATGTGCCCTGGGCCCTGATGAACGCCTTTATGACGGAGGTGTTCATGGCCTACGGCGTACCTGCCGGGGACGCCGCCATCTGCGCGGACGT
Source organism: Oscillospiraceae bacterium (assembly GCA_017617795.1). GTDB lineage: Bacteria > Bacillota > Clostridia > Oscillospirales > Oscillospiraceae > UBA1774. The sequence goes on along the minus strand of JAFZVM010000015.1, from coordinate 3,148 downwards.
GCTGCTGGAAGCGGACCGCCGCGGGATCGAAAGCCACGGCTGCAACCGCTTCAAGCCCATCTATCTGGACCGGATCGAGAACGGCACCCTGCTCCCCGTGACGGAGCTGGAGGTGCTGAAGGAGACTCCCACCACCCTGGTGATGGACGCTCACAACGGCATGGGCATGGTGGCCTCTTACCGGATGATGGAAAAACTCATTGAGAAGGCCCGGGTCTTCGGCATGGCCGGAGGCACCATCTGCAATTCCACCCATTACGGCATCGCCGGGTACTGGACCGGCATGGCGGCCAAGGCGGGGATGATCGGCATTTCCGGCACCAACGCCCGGCCCAGCGTGGCCCCCACCTGGGGCGTGGAGCCCATGATGGGCACCAATCCCCTCACCTTCACGATGCCCACGGACGAGGATTTCCCCTTCAATTTCGACTGCGCCACCAGCACCGTGCAGAACGGCAAGCTGGAGTTTTACGCCCGGGAGGGCAAAGAGGCCCCGGCAGGCCTGGTGGTGGCCAGGGACGGCAGCAGCGATATGACCGATCCCGACCGGATCCTTACGGAGATGCGGAAGGGCAACTGCGCACTCCTGCCCCTGGGAGGCGCGGGAGAGGACACCGGCGGCTACAAGGGCTACGGCTTCACTGCCATCGTGGAGATCCTTTCCGCCGCCCTGGCGGGGGGACCCTTTATGAAAGCCCTGTCGGGAAAGACGGAGGAAGGCGGGAACAGGCCCTACCGGCTGGGCCACTTCTTCTTCGTCATCAATCCGGAGTTCTTCATGGGGCTGGACACCTTCAAAAAGACCGCCGGAGACATCTGCCGCGCCCTTCGGGCCTCGGAAAAGGCCCCCGGCGCGGAGCGGATCTACACCGCCGGGGAGAAGGAATGGCTGGCCTGGCAGGATCGGAAGGACAAGGGCGTTCCCGTAGGGGAGTCCATTCAGAAGGAGCTTCTGGCGCTGCGGGACAGGCTGGGGCTGAAATACCGCTTCCCCTTTGAAAACTGAACAGGATCAAATCATATAGAACGAGAGGAATGGAGCGTACAATGGAAATCAAAGATCTGAACCGGTACGGCGAAGTACTGGAAACGAGCCTCAAGCTGCGGAGCATGCCCATCGGCGTGAAATTCTGCGAGAGCGAGACGGACGTGCCCAAGGAGGCCGTGTATCCCAAGGAGAAATTCGGCAAGCACATGGCCCTGTGTCAGGCCTTCTCCTACGCCCGCATGAAGGGCATGACCATCGCCATGCGGAAGGAGGACCACTGGTGCTGGAACCCCCTGGTGGGCTTCGGCAATGTGGACTGCGATCCCGGCACCCCCTCCTTTGACGAGGTGTGCAAGTTCATCGGCATCCCCGGCAAGGAAAAGGCCGCGGAATTCTTTGCCAACTTCCCCCGGCTGCCCAAGAACAAGTACCCCATCGTGGTCATCGCGCCCATCAAGACCTGCACCTTCATGCCGGACGTCATCCTGGTCTACGCCGAGGCAGCGAAGGTGAACCACATGTGCCGCAGCATCAAGACCATCCTGGGCGGCACCTTCACCAGCACCTTCGACGGCATCGACTCCTGCATCTACTGCACCGTGCCCACCTTTACCAAAGGCGAGTTCCGCATCACCTTCCCCGATCCCGGCGACCGGGAGCGGGCCCGGGCCTACGACGACGAAGTCATCCTCTCCATGCCCCCAGCGAAGATGGACGCCTTCATGCAGGCCTTTGAGGGCATGAACCGGTTCATGGGCTTCGACTGCAAGCTGCTGGAGTTCAATCTGGACTTCGCCCATCCCCCCTTCTACAACACTCTCTTCGAGATGTGGGGCCTGGACAACTACGGCACCACCTGGGATGTGCCCGCGGGAAGATAATCGAGCCGAACTGCAATTCGGCTCGAGAAGGGTTCGCGCTCCGCTCCCCGCACTTCGTCGAAGCGCGCTGCGCTCATTCCGTTTCCGCGGTTTGCGCAAGAGCCGCGAAAACTGCATATCGCTTGCGGCTTCTCCTCTTCGATCCGAAGCGAAGGCTTCGGATCGAGTAGGGAAAACTCCACCCGCTCATTTTCTTCTTCCTTTTCCAAACGGAAGCATTGCTTTCGTTTGGAGAGGAGGAGCAGGCGAATATCGGAGCTTTGCCCCCTTGGGGTAAAGCGGAGCAATGAGCCTCGCGACGACGACCTCGCACAGTCCGCTCCGCGAACGGTATTTTTGGCAGAAATGAATTCCGCCGAAAATGATCTCATCTGATTCGCGGCTTGCAAGCCGCGAACTCTGCGAGGCTGAATCAGCAAAAACTGGGGCGGTTGCAATGTAACCGCCCCAGTTGGATTTTAGGAGGTAAATTATGGACATTCAGGAAGTCAACCGCTGGGGAACGCTGCTGGAGGAGAAGCTCCAGCTGGATACCTTCCCCATCGCCATGAAGTTCTGCGAAAGCCGGGAGGACGTTCCCCCGGAGGCCGTCTTCCCCATGGAGAAGTGGGGCAAGCATATGGCCCTGTGCCAGACCTTCTCCTACACCCGCATGAAGGGCATGACCATCGCCATGGGTCGGGAGGACCACTGGTGCTGGACGCCCCCGGTGAGCTTCGGCTGCGTGGACTGCGAGCCGGGCACTCCCGCCTTTGAAGAAGTATGCAAGTACATCGGGGTCCCGGGACTGGAAAACGCGAGAAAGTTCTTCGCGGAATTCCCCAAGCTTCCCCGGGGCAAATACCCTTATATCGTGACCGCCCCCCTGAAAAACTGCTCCTTTACTCCGGACATCGTCATCATCTATGCCTCGGCGGCGAAGATCAACTCCCTCTGCGGCGTGGTGAAATCCGTGGTGGGCGGCACCTTTACCAGCGTCTTTGACGGCATCGATTCCTGCATCTACTGCACCATTCCCTCCTTCCTCAAGAACGAGTTCCGCATCACCTTCCCCGACCCCGGGGACCGGGAGCGGGCCCGGGCGGGGGACGACGAGATGATCCTTACCGTTCCCGGCGGGCGGCTGCAGGAGTTCATGGAGGCCTTTGAGAGGCGGTTCCAGCGGGGCGGGTTCAGCAAGCGCCTCTTCGAGTTCAACCTGGACTTCCCCCATCCCCCCTTTTACAACACCCTCTTCGACATGTGGGGCCTGGACAACTACGGCACCACCTGGGATGTG
>JAFZVM010000108.1 GCA_017617795.1 Oscillospiraceae bacterium | reverse complement strand
TCCCACCGGCCTTGCCCTGACCTGGAGCAGTGGCAGTCTGGCTGAGGGCACCGTCAGCGACATCGCCGCCACGGCGAAGAACACCGGCAATATCCGCTTCGTCTCCGGCGCTACCGCCGCAGAGCTGGAAGCCGGGAACGCCGCCGGCAACCGTATGCCCTCCGGGGTGGTCTCCATCACCCTGGTGACCAAGCCAGCTGTGCGGCTCACGAACCAGGGCCTCACCGTGGACGGCAAGACCATCGACGCCATGGAGATCTACAACATCAACGATGAGAACTACTTCAAGCTCCGGGATCTGGCCGCCCTGCTGAACGGCACCGGCTCCCAGTTCCAGGTGGAGTACAATGAGGAGACCCGGGTCATCAGCGTGACTACCGGCACAGCCTATACCCCCGTGGGCGGCGAATTGAGCACCCGTGCGGATCAGTCCGCCACCTGCAAGCTCAGCTCCCAGAGCATCACCATCAATGGGGAGAGCGTTGACCTCACCGCCTACAACCTGGGGGGCAACAATTTCTTCAGGCTGCGTGATCTGGACGCACTCCTGGGTTATGAGGTAGGTTACGACGAAGTGACCCGCACCATGCTGGTTACCAGCAAGCAAGCCTGATCAGAAAAAGCAGTATTCCAGGCCGCCCGTCCCGGATGGGGCGGGCGGCGGCAAAAAGGGGGGTCTTCCTGTGCGTCTGCGCCGTATTGCCGCGTTGTTCCTGTGTCTGGTGTTCCTCGCCGGGTGCAGGCAGAGCCCTGTGCTCACGGAGACCCTGTACCGCTATGAGGCCCCGGAGGTTGACGAGGAGCAGCAGATGTTTGACCCGGAGGACCGGGGACAGGAGGACGAGGATTTCTCCAACGAGGAGAAGCCGGAGGCGGAGACGAAACGGGATGAGGAACCCGAGGAGGCCGCTCTTTCCGCACCCAAGCCCACTCCTGAGCCTACTCCCGAACCTACTCCCGAACCTACTCCGGAACCTACTCCAGAACCAACACCGGAACCAACGCCGGAGCCTACCCCTGAGCCTACCCCGCCGCCGGCGGTGGAGGTGGAATATCAGCCCAATGCGGATACGCACCTTCCCGCTGAGGAAGCGCCGGAAAACGGTACACAGGATACCGGCGGAGAGGCACCCCCGGAGACCGGTACCCAGCCGGAGGAGCGGGAGCCTGAGCCGGAGGAGGAAGCGGAGGGAACGGAGGCTGGAGAACCGGAGCCGGTACCGGGAGAGCAGCCCACAGGAGGCAGGCAGGTGACGGACGCCACGGGAAACACCGTTGAGCTGCCGTCTCTGGTCTCGTCCCTTACGGCAACCGGGCTGGCTGCGCAGCTTGTGGAACTCCTGGGGGGCGGCGGCCTTCTCCTGGGTGCGGACAGCGCATTTTTAGCTTCCCCTCTCTCCCAGGCGGCGTTTTCCAATCTGGAGGACGTTTCTCTCTGGTGGTACGGAGAAGGGGACAGGGGTATTTCAGAGGAATCCTTTGCCGCCCTGCTGGAGGCGGGGCCGGAGGTGTGCCTTGCATGGAGTGGGATGAACACCTTTTCCGCCTCCCAGCTGAGCCGCCTGGTGGAAGCGGGGATCGCCCTGGTGCTTCTGCCGGTAGTGAACAGCAAGGACACCCTGGTGAACACAGTTGCCATTATCGGGGAGGTCATCGGCGTGCGGGAGGATGGGACCGATGGTCCCGCCGCAGCAGCAACCTACATTGGCTGGGTAAATGGCGTTTTCCGGGAGGTTTCGGAGCGCTGCGGGGGCAGAGAACTGTCCTCCCTGTACCTGGCGGGCTGGGATCAGGATGCGGCCTATGCCCTGAATAACGCAGGCTTCGCCGAGGCCACGGGCAGCGGCCTGGCCTATGCCTATTCCCCCAGAAAGGCGCAGCTCGTCAGCGCCTGCATGAGCGCGGCAGGGGTGACGAATGAATCCACCCGCATCCGCTCCCTGCACCGGGATGGGGAATACGTCTACGTTGCTCCCATGTTCCATCAGTTCGATCCTGCGGTATCCGGCAGCTGTGCTGTATTCTACTCCGGAGCGGGAGAATTCGGCGCGGCCTACGACCTGTTCGTGGCTCGCCAGGTGACCCAGTCCCTGTACTACCAGCTGGGCTGCGAGGACTTCCCTGCGGTCATCGCTGCAGATGAGGAAACCGCTGCGCGGTTGGAGCAGGACTTCTTCTGGCAGTACCGGGAAAGCGACGCCAACGGCTTTGTGAGCATAGAGGGGGAGAGCTACTACCGTGGCGTCACAGGTCACTACCGGGTGTATATCCAACCCTCCGGCCTGGGAGATTGGGCGGAGGGCTCCGTTGATTCCCCACTGGAGGCGTACTGGATCGCCTATCGGCTCATGGGAGCCATGGAGCTGGAGGAAGTGAAGGCGAAGACAGCCGAATTCTACCGCCGCTTCCTCGGCCTGGAACTGGGAGAAGCGGATCTGGAGCACATTTTTCATGAGTAAAGGGGAAATAAGATGAAATCTGATTTTTCCAACCATATCCCCAAGCAGACGGCGCTGGACCGGCTGTTTGCAAAATGGAAGCCGACGCCGGAGACGGTGACCGTCCCGGTGGGGGACTGCGCGGGGCGGGTGCTGGCGGAGGACACCTTTGCCAAGTACGATCTGCCCGTGGTGCGGGCCTCCGCCATGGACGGCATTGCCGTCCACTCAGCGCTGTTTGCGGATGGTTTGCCGGATACCTCCGGCTGGCGGCTGGGCGTGGACTACATCCGCGCGGACACCGGGGACGACTTCGACGATGCCTATGATGCGGTGATCCCCATTGAAAACGTGACCGTCCTCCCGGAGGGGGGCATTGCCCTGGACCCGGATACGGAGGTGAGGCCGGGGAGCAATGTACGTCCCTGCGGCTCCACCGTGCGCAAAGACACACCCCTGGTGAAGGCGGGAACGCGCCTGTCCCCTCTGGATATGACAGCCATCGCCATGGGGGGCTACGGGGAGGTGAAGGTCCTGCGCCGCCCCCGGGTGGCCTTTATCCCCAGCGGCAGCGAGCTTGTGCCGGTGGGAAGCGAGTTAAAACGGGGGCAGAACTTTGATACCAACAGCCTCCTGATCCGGGAGCTGCTCGTCCGCATGGGGGCCGAGCCCATTATGCATCCCATCGTGAAGGATGACCCCGCTGCGTTGCGCCAGGCGGTGGAGGAGCTGCTGCCCCGCTGTGATATTCTGCTCCTGGGGGCGGGGACCTCCAAGGGCGGGGAGGATTACGGCACGGGCATCATCGCGGAATTCGGGGAACCCCTGTTCCACGGGGTGGCAGCCGTCCCCGGCCGGCCCATGAGCATGGCGGTGGGCGGGGGGAAGGCCCTGGTGAACCTCTCCGGTCCCACCTTCGCGGCTTTCTACAGCATGGAATGGGCCGTGCGGGCCATGGTCTGCCATTTCCTGGGGCAGAAACTGTATCAGCGGACGAAGATCCGGGCCAGGCTGACGGAGGATCTGCGGACGCCACCCATGTTCTCCAGCCTGAACGCCTTCCATGTGACGAGGGATGGAGAGGGTTACCTGGCTACCCTCGCAGCCCTGCGGGGGCCGAACAGCCGAGGTCAGGCGGCGGTACTCACCGCCGACGCCATTTATGCCTCCGTGCCGGGGGAGAAGCCCCGCCGGGCCGGGGAGGAGATCGAACTGGAACTTCTGCGGAATGCTGCGCAGCTGCAGTCGGAATAAAGGAAACGGAGCGGAAGGAAAAATGGAAGAAAACAAGGTATGTCCCGGCTGCCTCAGGCACTGCGAAAAGGGAGAGCTGAATTGCGGCAGGGGCGAGGCGATCCGGGTGGGGGAACTGAAGCCGGAAGGAGGACATGGCGGGCCGGACCGCAGACCGCCGGATGGTCAGGCTTCTGCGGCGCAGCAGCTTGCCTTTCTGCTGAACGGCATTGGCCGGATGGGCCGCTTTGCCCTGGAGCCCCGGGATGCTGCCGCCCCTATCCTAGATATGCTGGAGGGCCACCGTGGATGGATGACGGAGCAGGAACTGGCTCGGCGCCTGGGGCCCCGTGGAGCAGGATTGAGCCAAACTCTGCTTGAGCTGGAAAAGCCAGGTTGGATTACCCGCACGGCGGGCCGTTACGGCCCCAATCCCGAGGTTCATATCACGAAGGCTGGAAGAACTCGGACCAGAGAACTGGGAATGAAACGGGGAGAGCAGGCCGAGGAGGCCTTCCGCGCCCTGAGCGAGGAGGAGCAAAAGCAGCTTGCGTCCCTCCTGGAAAAACTCAGCGGAGACTGGAGAGAGCGCTTTCTACCTAAGCGAGGTCGTGCAAATAGGGAGAAAGGAATGCAACTCTAGCTTGTAACTACCAACAAGGATTTGCTGTTTTTTCTGTGCAGGCTCAGGTGGTATACTAAACATGCGATCATCAGCGAGATCCTTATCCTCTTGCAGCTCTTTAGACTGAGGGGTGCCCCCTGCCGGTTTTTCCCGGCTGGGGGCACCCCTGTAAACTTAAGCAGCCTCAGGTCCAGTCTGCCTGCACCAGTTTTGCCACGTCCTCACGGAAGATGGCGAGGATGCTCAGCACCGTGTCGTAAAGCAGGGCCAGCGTGAACAGAGCCATGGCCGCCGTCTCCACCACGTAGAAGGGCCAGAGGGGGATATAGAGCACCTCCGTCATGTAGCCGGTACTGATGGCCACCCCGGTCTGTACGGCGGCGGCATAGGTCATGGCACCGGCGGCCAGCACGGAGAGAATACTCATGAGGGCAAAGACCGCGAAACGCAAAGGCCGGGGGAAATGCTCGATCACGATGGTCATGTTGATGTGGGACTT
>JAFZVM010000107.1 GCA_017617795.1 Oscillospiraceae bacterium | reverse complement strand
GGGGCTATGACGCCGAGGGGAACGCCGTTCCCACAGGCATCGCCATCAGCTGGAACAACGGCAACCCGGATGAGGCCTCCGTGGCGGACATCGCCGCCGGGGCCTACAACAGCGGCAGACTCCGTTTCGTCTCCGGCGCCACCGAGGCCGAGCTGGAGTCCAAGAGCGCCGCGGGCAACCGCATGCCCAGCGGCGTGATCGAGATCATCGTGGTCACCGCTCCCAAGGTCCGGGTCACCAACCAGGGCCTGAAGGTGAACGGCGAGGACAAGTCCGGGGACATCTACAATATCAGCGGCAAGAACTACTTCAAGCTCCGGGATATGGCCATGCTCCTGAACGGCACTCCCGCGCAGTTCAGCGTCTCCTTCGATGAAGAGAACTCCGTCGTGTACGTCACCACCGGGGAAGCCTATGAGCCTGTGGGCGGCGAGCTGGCGGCTGGCGAGGACCGGTCCGAGACCTGCGTTCTCAGCCGCTGGACCCTCCAGGTGAACGGGGAAGCCGTGGACATCGCCGCTTACAACATGGGCGGCAACAACTATTTCCAGCTGCGTCAGCTGGGCGAATTCCTGGGCTTCGGCGTGGATTACGACGAAGCGACCCGCACCATGCTGGTCACCGCCGGGGAATAAGCGCGAAACGAAACTGCCGGGTCAGTCTGAGACTGACCCGGCAATCTTTATTCCCGGTTCCCCGCACATGCCGTGTGGACCCGTTTATCACCTGCACGAATTGCAGGTGGGTCGCCGCCCCGGGGCTTCTCTGCTTCCAACGTCCGCCCGAAGGCGGGAGGCCTGCAATTCACCGCGGGAGAAAAGCGTCCCTTATAGATGATGTGGGTTCTAAATAGGCCCATCACGCACACGGCAGGGCATTCCTTGCAGCGAAGCGGAGCCCCGCTACGCCTTTAATATACCACAGAGACCGGGAAATATCAATAGGCGGGGACGGTCGAACCCTGTTAAATCCAGCCATTGGCCGCGGATGGGCGGCTTGTGCCGTCGGAAACAGATTTTGCTTGCAATCGGAGGGAAAAACGCATATACTATACCAATGCCGCAGTATACATCTTGCAGACAAGGACGGAAGAAAACATGAGTGCATCCAGAGAAAAGAGGATCCGCTTCGAAGAACGGGCGGAAGGCAAGGAAAAACGCCAGATCCGGGCGAAGGACAACCAGAAGACAGCCCGGCGCAAAAAGCTCATCACCACCGTGGCCATCGCGGTGATCGTGGTCGTGCTGGTGCTTCTGGTGGTGGTGAATTCCACCCTGTTCTATACGGGCGTCCCCGCCCTTAAGATCGGAGGTTCGAGGTATACCGCCGCGGACTTCAACTATGAGTATTTCTCGAATTATTACCAGACTTACAGCAGTATTTCCACCACCTATGGGGACTATGCCTCCCTGCTGCTGGATCCGTCACAGCCGTTGAACAAGCAGTATTACAGCGAGACTGAGACCTGGGCGGATTATTTTGAGGGCAATGCCCTGACCCAGCTGCAGCAGATGACCATCCTGAACGACATGGCCGACAAGGAAGGCTGGACCCTCAGCGCCGAGCGGGCCGCGCAGATCGAGGACAACCTCAACCAGCTGAAGACAGACGCCGTCAACCAGGGGTACAGCGATTATAAGACGTACCTCCAGGCGCTGTACGGCAAGGGGATGACGGAGAAGAACATCCGGGAGCTCCTGCTGAAGTCTTTCAAGGCGACCTACTACAGCCAGGATCTGGTGGAGCGGTGGAAGGCCGCCGCCACGGATGAGGAGAAGCAGGCTTACTACGACGGCGTGCAGAGCACCTACAACCTCATCACCTATATGATGTACCATGTGGACGGCTCCCCCAATGATGAGGAAGGCATCGATTCCGAAACCGCCATGCTGGCCGCAAAGAACACGGCGGATGAGATCGCCTCCGCGGTGGACCAGATCACCTTTGCCGACGCGGTGCGCCGGCTGGCTCCCGAGGAGGAGAGATCGGCTTACGAGTCCGACGATGCCTGCCTCACGCGCAACGCCGCCCCCTCCAACATCGACACCAACTACCGGTCCTGGCTGACGGATGCAGCCAGAGAGTTCGGCGAGACCACCGTCATCCAAGGCAGCAGCGGATACGACGTGGTCATGTTCCTGGAGTCCAACGACAACCGCTTCAGGCTGGTGAATTACCGGGGCATCGTGATCTCCGTCGGTACGGATGATGAAGGCCGGGTGACGGACGCGACCATGAAGGAAGCCCAGGATACCGTAGACGCCATCATGGAGGAGTATAACGCCGATCCCACGGAGGATACCTTCGCCAAGCTGGCCAACGAATATAACGGCACAACCACCCTCGGCGGCCTGCAGGAGGACGTGGTCATGGGTACCCTGTCGAACCATGAGCTGGAGGAATACCTCTTCGATGAGTCCGCACGCCAGCCCGGGGATATCTACTCCTTCTACGACAACAAGAACTTCTATATCGCCTATTTCGTCGGTTACGGAGACCAGTATAATCTGCGTATCGCCGAGAACCTCATGGCCGAGGAACAGTACACCGGCATGATGGAGGCGGCCCAGGAGGAGTACGAGATCAAGAAGCTCCTTGCCTTCCGCTTCACCAAGTAACGTTACCGAGCATATGGTACAACCCCGGACGGCTCAGCCGTTCCGGGGTTGTTTCTGCCCGCCGGGATCTTTCCTCTGACAAACCTGCAGGCGTATTGGGTCATCCCGTCGGTCCCGTCATCTCCTCCGGCGTCTCATCCAGCCAGGTCGATTTGATCCCCGCCTCCGTCAGTTCATAGAGGATACAGGGCTTCTCCGGCCAGGGAGTGCGGGTCAGGAGCTCATGGATCCCGTCCCCGTCCATATCGACGATCCGATAGCCGCCGTCCCCATAACTGCCATAGCCCAGGCAGTTCGCCGCCGTGAGCAGATCCTCCCGGGGCTGGAACAGCCAGTCGTCGCCGTCGCCGCCCCGGGTGAAGACATAGGTGGAGAGATAACCCGCTCCCCGGGGATTGGGCTGTCGGGAGAGGATTTTCACGATGATGCGGGGGTAACCGAAAAGGTCTCCGTCCCCGTTATAGTAAACGAAGGATGATCCCACCTCGTCCATGACAGTGCCGATGACGATATCGCTGCCGGCGTGCCAGTTCAGCAGGTTCCCCGTCCAGGTCCGGCGGTTCCAGCGGTATTCCGCCTCCAGGGAATACCTGTCGGCGATCTTCTGGGCCAGCTCCTGCCTTTCTGCCTCCGACCCGGCATAGGTCAGCTGCAGCAGGTGGCCGTCCCGCTCCAGAAAGAGCAGAAGCTCCGTCTCCCGTTCCTCCGTATGGAGCACCCGCAGCTCCCCGCGCTCTGTCACGCTGGTCCTGGTCAGCAGGAACCCCACGACCGCCAGGGCGGCGATCAGGAGCAGGGCAAGAACCGCCACCCAACGCCGCCGCTTGGTCCGTTCCTTTCGGATGCTGTCCCAGGAGATCGCCAGCAGCCCCTGGACCAGCGGGGTCTCCGCCGGGGGTAGGGCTTCCTCTCCGGCTGCCCCGTCCTCTGTCCGGCGGCAGGAGACCAGCTCCGAAACGCCCAGGCCGAAGATCGAAGCCAGAGGCTCCAGCAGGGTCACGTCCGGGAAGCTGAGCCCCCGTTCCCATTTGCTTACGGCCTTGTCCGTCACATGAAGCCGTTCCGCCAGGGTTTTCTGGGTCAGCCCCAGCTCTCTGCGGTTCATGGCTACGAAATTGCCGAACTCCGCTTTTTCCATTTTGATCACCTCGGCCTCAGTCTAGCCGCCCCGGCGGGGTAAGGCAACCGACCGGCGGTAGAGTCCGCCGGTTTACGCCCAAAAACGCCCCGAAGCGTCGCCGCCCCGGGGCATGCTGGTCAGAATGAGTTTACGCTTCACCGTTCACGATGGTCTCCGCCGCCTGGCGGGCCCAGGTGAGGCAGCGGCCGTGGCTGTTGCCGTTGAACAGGAGGGGATAGTCCACCCCGTAGAGGCCGCCCGCCACCATGCCCACCGCCAGGAGGCCGGGAATGGGCTCGTCCTTCGCGTCCAGCACCCGGAGCTTCACGTCCGTATTCACCCCGCCGAACACGTCCAGCAGGGAGGGACCGAACTTCAGGGCATAGAAGGGGGGCTTGTCGATGGGGGTGAGAAGGGCGGCGCGTTTGCCGTAATCCTCGTCGTTCTGCTTCTGATACATCTCGTTGTACCGGGCGACGGTGGCCAGGAAGGTGTCCTTGGGCACGCCCATCTGCTCCGCCAGCTCCTCCAGGGTGTCCGCCTTGCAGCAGGTGCCGTTCTCCACGTACCGGTCGATGGATTCCTTGGTGCCGTTGTCGTCGCTCCAGCCATGGCCGTACTCCGCCATGAGGGGCTCCACGAACTGGCCGCCGCTGATGGGGGAGAGGAAGCGCACCTGGTCCAGCCAGCGGTCGTCGAACACGCTGAAGGCCCACTGACCTCCCGGCTGCTCCAGGGTGCGGATGGCCTTGGCCTGGACCCAGGTGTCCTCGTTCATGTACCGTTTTCCCTGCTGGTTCACGTGGAGGAAGAAGAAGGCGAACATGGAATAGGCGATGAGATGGAGGGAGATGGCCCAGTCGTGGGCCTCATATTCCGCCCCGGCCCAATAGGCCATCTGGTGGCCGTCCCCGGTGTTGATTCCCTCGGGGAAGTAGCCGTTGTGGGCGGCCCGGAGACCCAGAGGGGCGAAGTATTTCAGCATCTCCCGGTTCCCGGCGATGTCGCCCGTGGCCAGGACCACGGCCTTTTTGCCCACATAGCGGCGGTATACTCCGTCGTTGTCCTTAGCTATGAAGGAGACCACCCGGCCGGTCTCGTCCTTCTCCAGGTAAAGGGCCCGGTTGTTCCGGTCCAGCCGCTGGTTTGCGTCCAGGATCACCTTCTCCATGATCTCGCACATGAGAAAAGCGGTCTTGCTGTTCTTGTACACGTGGTAGCCCGGCTTCTGCACGATGTAATGGGTGCCGGGGTACTCCGTGAAGTCCGGTCCCTTGTAGTATCCGCCGAAGAGATGGCCCTCGATGGCCTCGCCCCCGGTCTCCAGCAGCCATTCGAAGGCCTCCTCGCTCTTGTTCACGTAGAGCCAGAGCAGGTCCTCGTTCACCCGGCTGCCGCAGATGCGCATCCAGTCCCGGGCGAACTGCTTCTTGTCGATGAACACCCCGTTTTCCCGCTGGATATGGCTGCCGACGGAGGCGATATGGGCCCCGTGGGCCACCAGTCCCTTGTACTTGTCGATGAGGACCACGGTCTGCCCCAGCTGGACGCACCGGGCCCCGGTGGCCAGACCCGCGATGCCGCCGCCGATGATGGCCACGTCCGCCGTGACGGTCTCCTGGATGAGACTCTCGTCGATCTTCGGGGGCGGCGTGCCCCAGGGATACCGGGCTGCCCGTACCTGGGGATCGGTATAGTCTTCCCGTTCGATGAAATGCATAGCGTTACCTCCCGATCTGTTTTTGTTCTCTGTTCTCAGTATACCATGGGAAAGGGGAGGGTGTAAATCATAAAACCAGCGGCCCCGGCATACGCCGGAGCCGCTGTCCTTCACGCACCCGCAGGGTGCAATTCATTCTCCGTCCGTGCCCAGCAGCTCCTGGAGCTGGCTGGTGTACAGCTCGTAGTACAGCCCCTTCTTCGCCATGAGGGCGTCGTGGTTCCCCTCCTCGGCGATGACGCCGTCCTGGATGTAGAAGATCCGGTCGCAGTTGCGGATGGTGCTGAGGCGGTGGGCCACGATGAAGGAGGTCCGGCCCTTCAGCAGGGCGGCAATGCCGTCCTGCACCAGCCGCTCCGTGTTGGTGTCCACACAGCTGGTGGCCTCGTCCAGGATCAGGATCCGGGGATCGGAAAGCAGGGTGCGGGCGAAGGAGATGAGCTGCTTCTGCCCGGCGCTGAGGCCTTCGCCCCGTTCCTTGGTCTCGGTATCGTACCCGTCCTCCATATCTTTGATGAAGTCGTCCGCGTGGACGGCTTTCGCCGCCGCGATGCACTCCTCGTCCGTAGCGTTCAGACGGCCGTATCGGATATTGTCCATGATGGTGCCGGAGAATATGAAGGTGTCCTGCTGCATGACGCCCATCTGCCGCCGCAGGGACCGGAGGGTGACCGACTGGAGGTCGTGGCCGTCGATGCACACGGCCCCTTCCGTCACGTTGTAGAAGCGGGAGAGCAGGTTCACGATGGTGCTCTTGCCCGCGCCGGTGGGCCCAACCAGGGCGATGGACTCGCCCGCCTTCACGTCGAAGGAGACGTGCTTGATAACGGGGATGCCCTTCTCGTACTCGAAGAGCACGTTCCGGAATTCCACGTGTCCCTCGATCTGAGGCAGCTCCGTCGCCCCCTCGTTATCCTCCACGCTCACCGGCTCATCCAGCACCTGGAAGATCCGCTCCAGGTAGCTCATGGCGTCCATGAGCTGGTTGTAGATATTGCCGATCTGCATGATGGGGGCCCAGAACCGGTTGGAGTACATGACCATGGCGGAGATGGCGCCGATCTGCACCATGCCGCCTACGATGAAGTCCTCCCGGAACCAGTATACCGCCGCGATATAGATGGCGCACTTTACGATGCGCATGATCATGGCGGCGATGGGGTACATGCCGTGGGCCACGTAGGCGGCCCGCAGCTTATAGTGCCGGTTTTCGTTCAGCAGGCCGTCGAAGATGCCGCTGTTCATCTCTTCCCGGGCGAAGGCCTGGGTGACCTTGGCGCCGTTGATGTTCTCCGACAGGTAGGCGGTGACGTTACTTTGCTTGTTGGCGGCCTTCTGGCGGTAGCGCCGCTGCATGGGCTTGGTCACGGCAACATAGATAACGAAGACAGGCAGGCCCGCCAGCACCACCAGGGTCATCTTGGGGCTGAGGGAGAGCATGAAGCCCAGGGTGATGAACAGGTTGATCAGGGCCAGGATGGAGTTGATGAGGCCGTTCGTCAGGAAGTCCGATACGTTGTTCACGTAGTTGATGACCCGGGTGAGGATCTTCCCGTGGGGACGGCTGTCGTAGTAATCGAAGCCCAGCTTCTGCAGATGTGCGTACACGTCGGTGCGCATGTCCGTGGTCATGCTCTGGCTGGTATCGGCGCCGATGAGACCCTTTTTCTTGTTGATGAAGATGACGCCGACGTTGATGATGAAGTAGCCCACGCCCAGGACGACGATGGTTCCGATGGCCTTATGGCCCTGGGGGATGAGGCTGTCGATGATGTAGGCCTGGATCCGGGGGATCACCAGTCCCAGGATGCTGGCGATGACCGCCAGGATGAACATGATCGCAATGGGCTTCTTATACTTTTTGACGTAGACCAGACTGCGCTTGAATTGGGGCCAGTTGAACGGTGCGTCCAGCTCTTCGTCGATATTGTACTTGTTTCTTGCCATCAGAACGCACCCCCTTCCCCTTGGAGCGCTGTGCCGAAGGCGGCGTCCGCTTCCGCGTCCTCCAGACCGTGCTGCATGACGCAGGTCTTGTAGTAATACCCCTTCTGCTGCATCAGCTGCTTATGGGTGCCTTCCTCCAGGATGCGGCCCTTGTCCAGGATATAGATGTAGTCCGCCTGCTTCACGGAGGAGATGCGCTGGGCGATGATGATGGTGGTGCACTTGTCCGGCATGGCCGCCAGGTGCTTCTGGATATATTCCTCCGTCTCCATATCCACGGCGGAGGTGGTATCGTCCAGAATGAGGATGGGGGCGTGCTTGGCGATGGCCCGGGCCAGGGAGACCCGCTGCTTCTGCCCGCCGGAAAGGCCGGTTCCCCGTTCGCCCACGATGGTATCATACTTATCCGGCATCTGGGAGACGAATTCGTCCGCGTCCGCGATGACGGCGGAGGAGAGGATGTTCTCCATTTCTGTATCCGGCACGCCGTAGGCGATGTTGCTCTCCACCGTATCGGAGAAGAGGAACACGTCCTGCATGGTGAGGCCGATGCTGCTGCGGAGCTTCTTCAGGGACCATTTCCGCACGTCCACCCCGTCGATCTCCACGCTGCCCCCGGTCACGTCCACGTAGCGGTCGATGACGTTCACCAGGGTGGTCTTGCCGCTGCCGGTGGAGCCCATGACGCCGATGACCTGGCCCGGGGCGATATGCATGCTGACGTCGTCCAGGACCCGGGTGCTGCCGTAGTCCAGGGTGACGTGGTTCAGATCCAGGCGGCCCTCCACGGTCTCCGGGCTCTCGTCCTTCTCCGGATCCTGAATGGCCACGTCCATGTAGTACAGCTCCTGCACCTTCTCGGTGGATGCCCGGAAACGCTGGATATCGTTCACCAGCATGCCCAGCATCATGAGGGGCTCGTTCAGGGTCCAGGCAAAGGAGAGAAAGAGGGTGAGCTCGCCGTAGGTGATGCCCCCGTTTTCCTTCCCGATGATCACCAGGATGGAGCCCACCACCAGGTTGATGACGGTGATGACGGAGGCCAGGGAGTCGATGATGGGGCCGTACTTCAGCCAGATGGACACCGCCTCGATGTTCCGGGCCTTGTAGCCCTGGTTCTCCGTCTGGAACTTCTCCATCTCGAAGTCCTCCCGGACGAAGGCCTTGACCACCCGGTTGCCCGCAATGTTCTCCGCCACCACGGCGTTCAGGTTGGAGAGCTGCTTACGGGCCTTTTTGAAGGCGGGATGCAGCCTCTTGCCCATTTTGTTCGCCATCACGGCGGTGAAGGGGGAGACCAGCAGAAGGATCAGGGTATACTTCCAGTTGATGCGCAGGAACACGAACAGGGCCACCGCCAGCATCAGGATGAACTCCACCACCCGGGGGATGACGAAGCTCAGGCTCCGGCTGATGACCTCCACGTCGCCGGAGCACTTGTTGATGATGTCGCCGGCCTTGTTTTCCCGGTAATAATCCGGACCCAGGACCATGAGCTTGCGGAAGAGCGCCCCCTTCAGGCGAACCACCGCCGCCTCCGCCGCCTGCTCCGCGCAGATGCTGGTAAAATACCGGCAGGCGGAGAAGGCAAGTCCCACCGCTACGCTCAGTCCCAGCATGGGAAAGAGCCGCTCGAACTGCTGGGGCATGAGCACGTCGTCCACGATGTCCTTGAAGATGTAAGGCTCCCAGGTCATGAGGCCGACGCCGGCAATATCGAAGAAGATGGCAAGGATCAGCCGGAACTTGTACTTGCCCATCCACTCGAATGCCCATTTGTACTGCTTCAAAACTCTCTCACTCCGTTTATCTTCATTTACTTAATCATCTTTTACGCGGTCCTTCAGCTTGTCCAGGTAGAACTGCAGGGCGAAGAGGATACCGTCCACCGCGAAGCCGCCGCAGCCCTCGTCCGGCTTGACGTCGGCGCAGAGCAGGGAGCCGTACTGGGCCTTGAAGCGAGCGCTGAACTCCGCCTCCAGCTCCGCCGGATCATCCTCCGGATACACGGCGCGGAGGTACAGCAGGGCGGCGTCATACAGGCCGCAGACGGGGCTGCCCGTCTTCAGCTGCGGGAGCAGATCCTTGGCGTGGTCCTCCCGGATGAGCTTGTCCAGAGCCAGGAGCGCCGTTTCCCCGCAGGGCGTCTGCCGGGCAAAGCAGTCGGAAACAAACTGCTTCAGAGCCTGGATGACCCCAAGATCGAAGCCGTCCTGTTCCTGCTGGACGCCCCACTCCCCCTGGATGGCCCGGTAGCGGTCGAAGAGGAGCTGGGCGAAGCGCGCCCGCTTCCGGCTGCTCTCGAACCGCAGATATTTGGGGTTGAGATCCCGGATGCGCACCCGGTCCAGACCGTCGGAGTCCTTCAAAAGGCGCGCCATCCGCAGGGCACGCTCCGGATCGGCGGGACCGTGCTTCCGGATCACGTCCTCCATATACTTGTCCCCGATGGAGTGGGCCTCCACCCCGGCCATCATGATCCTCAGGTCCTCTCCGCGCCGGCCCGTGAGCTCCGCCAGCTTCAGAGAGGAGCGGAGGCCGTGGGCGCCGTCCAGCCAGTCGCTCTCACGGCCGGTGTCGTGATAGGAGCACATATCCATGAGCAGGGAGGTGTCCGCCGCGTCCAGTTTCTCCGCCTGGGCGCACATGGCCCCGTGGACCAGGGTGCGCTCGATATGGCCCAGACCGTGGACGTGGCTCTGGTACAGCACGTTCCGCTTCAGCGTCTTCAGCGCCTTCAGCAGGGCTTCTCCGTAAGGCGAGGCCAGCAGGAGATCCACCCGGGGCTGTTCGTCTCCCCAGTCCTTTCGCCCCAGCAGGGCGAGCATGGGGCTGGAACGGTCCTCCATAGCTGCCGACCTCCTTTGCGGATCAGATATTGAGATTTTATTATACCACCGCAACATATTCTTCGCAACGTAAAACTTGACAAAACCCCGTACTCACCATATGATGAGCAGAAGGAAACTACCCGAGGAGGGAGCCTGTATGAACAAGATCTATACCATGGAGGAAGCCATGGATCTCATCCGGGATGGGGATACCA
Organism: Oscillospiraceae bacterium; assembly: GCA_017617795.1. Taxonomy (GTDB): domain Bacteria; phylum Bacillota; class Clostridia; order Oscillospirales; family Oscillospiraceae; genus UBA1774. Next base: position 10,757 of record JAFZVM010000107.1, on the reverse strand, counting down.
TCTGGGTGAACGCCTTTGCGGCCTGCGCTTCGCCCGTGGATCTGAATAAGGCCATCACCCGCCGCTTCCGGGCCACCGGCCATCCCAAGCACCTGACGGTGTACAGCGCCTTCAGCTTTGCCGAGTGGAAGGAAGGCAGCGAGGTGGAGGGCTATATCTGCGAGGGCGGCGTGGACTGCGTCGTCATCGGCTTCTTCGGCAGCCTGTACAGCACCGTGAAGGCCATCCAGGAGAACCGCATCGAGGGGTACAATCTTCCCGGCGGCGTCATGAGCCATATGATCCGGGCCGCTGCCTGCGGACAGAAGTCCCTGTTCACCAAGATCGGCCTGAACCTTTTCGTGGACCCCCGGAACGCCCAGTATCGGCTGAACGAGCGCTCCAAACGCACCCTGGTCCATCTGGCGGAGGAGAACGGGGAGCAGGGCCTGCTGTACGACATCCCCAAGGTGGATATCGCCCTGCTGAAGGCCACCAGCGCGGACGAGCGGGGAAATATCACCTTTGAGAACGAGGCCGCCAGCATCGACTGCCTGGCCGTGGCCCAGGCCACCCACCGGAACGGGGGCAAGGTCATCGTGCAGGTGAAGAACATCGTGAACAGCCATATCCTGCCCCGGATGGTGAACGTGCCCGCCGCCCTGGTGGACGCGGTGGTGGTGGTGCCGGACCAGAAGCAGCTCACCAACGTCAGCGGTTTCTATGAGTATATCTGCGGCAAGTATGTGCCCACCGGGAGCATCCTGAAGGCCTGCCGGGACGAGATCAGCTCCCGCATCGGGGAGACCAGCCACCGCACCGCCCTGCACCACGCCATTGCCAAGAGAGCCGTGCATGAGCTGCGGGAGGGGCAGATCGTCAACATCGGCATCGGCATCCCGGAGCTCATCGCGGCGGAGGCCCTGGATCGGGGAATACTGGAAAAAGTACACCTGTCCGTGGAATCCGGCCATACCGGCGGCTACCCCCTCAGCGGCATGGGCTTCGGCGTCTCCATCGGGCCGGACAGCATGATGGATATGGCCCGGCAGTTCGATTTTTACGAGGGAGGCGGCCTGGATATCTGCTTCATCGGCACCCTGCAGGTGGACGCCAAGGGCAACGTGAACGGCCATCAGGCCCCGGGGAAGCTCAGCGGCATCGGCGGTTTTGCCAACATCAGCCAGACCACCAAGAAGGTGGTGTTCTGCATGACCTTCACCGCCGGGGGGCTGGAGGGCACCTTCGACGGGGAGAGCGTCCATATCACCCGGGAGGGACGGAACCGGAAATTCCTGGAGACCATCCCCACCCGGAGCTTCGCCGTGGAGAACGCCCGGGCCATCAACCAGGAGGTGCTGTACGTTACCGAGCGCTGCGTCTTCGGGCTGACGGAGGAGGGGCTGGAGCTGCGGGAGATCGCCCCGGGGATCGACCTGCAGAAGGATATCCTGGACCAGCTGCCCTTCCGGCCGAAGATCGCAGAGGACCTGAAACCCATGCAGTTCTGAAAAAGTCGGAAACAGGGAAAATTCCGATTGACAAGCCCATTGTTCTGTGTATAATAGAAAGGCTGGTACGCTGTACCAGCCTTTATCCTTGCCTGCGCTCGACGCAGGCCGGAAGACCATAAGGAGGTGCAATAATGGCAAAGATCCAGGACAAGTACGAGCTTCTCTTCATCATCGATCCCAACAAGACCGAGGAAGAAATCGCCGCCCTGACCGAAAAGTTCAAGGCGCTGGTGGAAGCCAACGGGACCATCGATGAAATCGAGGACTGGGGCAAGCGGCGTCTGGCCTACGAGATCGAGGACCGGACCGAGGGCGTCTATGAGCTGATCAAGTTCACCAGCGGCCCCGAATTCCCCGCTGAGCTGAAGCGTATCCTCGGCATTACCGATGGCATCCTGCGCTCCCTCGTCGTCAAGGCGGAGGGCTGAAAATGCTGAATCACATCGTGCTCATGGGCAGACTCACCCGGGATCCGGAGCTGCGGCAGACCCAGTCCGGCGTCAGCGTGGCGAGCTTTACCATTGCGGTGGACCGGGATTTTCAGAGCCGTGACGGCGGCGAAAAGCAGACGGATTTCATCGACATCGTGGCCTGGCGGAACACCGCGGAGTTTGTCTCCAAGTGGTTCACCAAGGGCCAGATGGCCGTTGTTTCCGGCCGTCTCCAGATCCGGGATTGGACCGATCGGGAAGGCGGAAAGCGCCGCAGCGCGGAAGTCGTGGCGGACAACGTCTATTTCGGGGACAGCAAGAAGAGCCGGGAGGGCGGGCAGCCTTCCGGCGGCAGGAGCGGCGGCTATAACGACTATGACGCTCCCGCCATCAAGACCGATTTCGAAGAGGTCGAGGACGACGGCGACCTGCCCTTTTGATCGAGAATAAGGAGGAGTAATCATGGCGAACATGAACGGCGGCGACCGGAATGACAAGACGGCCCGGCCGCGCAAGCGCAGGAAGGTATGCCAGTTCTGCGCGGATAAGGCGACTTTCATCGACTATAAGGACGTGGCGAAGCTTCGCCGCTTCATCTCCGAGCGGAGCAAGATCCTGCCCCGCCGGACCACCGGCACCTGCGCCATGCATCAGCGCGAGCTGACCACCGCCATCAAGCGGGCCCGTCAGATCGCCCTGCTGCCCTACGTGAGCGACTGAGCCGGGCAGACACAATATTGCTTTCGGAAGCGGCATGATCTTCGGATCATGCCGCTTTTGTTAAGATCGAAGGGAAGGAGGCCGTGACTATGGACACGGAGAAGGATCGGGCGAATATCCCGGAATTGACGGAAAACATGCTCCGCTGGGCGGAAGGCAGACTGGGCAGTCCGGACTACGCCGGCTGGTGTCTTTCCTTCATCGAGGACGCGCTGGAGCAGGGCAATGGGATCGAGATCTTCGGCGGAGACTCCGCAAAGGAGTCCGCTGTGCTGTACGGGGACGGGATCCGGACGGGTCTCCCCGAGCGGGGAGCCTTTGTGTTCTACGATTGCCTGTGTCCCGGGGAAGACGGCCCGGTGAACTGGGGCCACTGCGGGATCAGCTATGGGGACGGCCGGGTGATCCACGCCTGGGACAGGGTGCGGATCGACGATTACCGGGGGATCGAAAAGCTCACGGCCCGGACGGGGGATCATCCCCGGTACATCGGGTGGGTGTCCCTGAGCCGGGTCATCCGGCAGAAGCCATAAAACAGTCCCTTTTCCATCAGCCACCTGGATCGAAAACCAATTTCGATCCAGGGGATATTTCTGCTTGACAAGCATCGGACATCGAGGCATATTATACTTAGAACATCGATGCATGGGAGGTCAAAGCATGGAATTCGATAAATCCCTCATCAGCGGAAGCAACGCCATGCTGGTGCTGAGCCTGCTGAAGGACGGGGACAAATACGGTTATGAGATGGTGCAGGAGCTGAAGCGCCGGTCAAACAACGTGTTCCAGCTGAAGGAGGGGACCCTGTACCCCCTGCTCCATGCCCTGGAGAATGCCGGGGAGGTGGCGTCCTATTCCCATACCGCCCCCACGGGGCGGGAGCGCCGATACTACCGCCTCACGGAAAAGGGGGAGCAGCGCTTCCGGGAGAAGGTCCGGGAATGGCGGAGCTTTTCCGAGGGCGTGAACACGGTGCTGAACGCCGTGCCGGGGCTGGCGTGAGGAAATGAGCATCCTGCGTTTCGACCGCTGGTGCTCCCTGGCGGTGAGCGGGATCCGGTTCAAGCCGGACCGGAAGGAGATCTATGAGGAGCTCTACGCCCACATGGAGGACCAGTATGAGGAACTGACCGCTGCCGGGTTTTCCGAAAAGGAAGCCGAGGACGAGGTGGCCGCCGCCATGGGGGACCCGAAGGAGACCGCCCGGCAGCTGGACCTGATCCTTCGCCCCTTCTGGGGCTTCGCCCTCCGGGCCGCCAGGTGGTGCCTGGTAATCGCGGCGGTGCTGGCCCTGATCTTTCTGCCCCGGTACATCCGGATGCAAAATTTCCATACCGCTGCGAACGGGAATTTTTACGGCGGGGATCTGGAGACAGAACAAAGTTATAACCGAAGAGTCTGGTATGACGAGCCGAAGGCGCAGGATCGGTCCGACGGCTATACCTTTACCGTGACCCGGGCGGCGGAACGGTATTACGGCCATGAGCTCCTGCGGGAAGATTTCCGGCGTGTTCTCTATCTGGAGATTAAGGTCTTCAATCCCTGGCCTTGGACGAAGAAATGCACGGCCATCCGGGAATTCTGCGCCGTGGATTCTCTGGGGAATGTGTACCCCCCGGCCAATGATACGAACCGACTGTCTTATCTTACAGCGATGTGCACCCGCACGGGACTGTTTACCGATACCTGGCTGGTGATGATTCGGGATTACCGGTCCCAGGAGGCAAACTGGATTGAAGTGCGCTACGATAAGGCCGGCAGGCATCTGCGGCTGACGCTGGATCTCCGGGGAAGAAAGGAGACGGGTACATGAGAGGAAAGCGGAAACAGATTTCTCGGAAGCTCCGGTTCTTCCTGGATGCGCTCCTTACCCTGATCCTGCTGCTGGCGGTCTTCACTGCCGTGAGCAGCACCATGACATACCGGGAAGATACCCGCTTTCGCCGGGCGGAGAAGGCGGACCTGGCAGGCCCCTCGAAAATCATTGACCGGATCGACGTAGCGGAGGAATGGACCAATGTGGGCTATGACCGAATGCTCATCGGAGACGATGGGGAAGAGATCCTTTTCTATGTGTATGGAAAGGCGTCGGCGGGGAGCGGAGTACTGTGGCGCCGGGAAAAGACAGATGGGATCCTGCTGACGCCGTTGTACAATGTGAGTGAGATTTCCAACTCAGCGCGCAGAAGAGATGCGATCCTGCCCCTTTTCCTGTTCGCGGACGATCCGCAGGCGGTGCGGGCAGAGGTACAGATCCGCCTTTCCGATACCTTTAAACTGGATTTGACCCAGGTGCGGGGGAAGGCCGGTGAGGAAGAGGACTTCCGGGAAGACTTCTTCCTGTTCCGGATCCCTATGCCGGTGTCCCGGGGGTCGACGCAGGCGCTGCTGCTCCAGGAGCTGGCCGACACAAATCGGGATTATTCCGGCTCTGCGGAGTTTCCCGCAGTTATCCGGCTGTATGACGGTGGGGGCAATCTTCTGGAGACCCGGGACTATACGATCCGCTCCCGCAGCGCCGGTTGATCCGTACTCCTATGCCGGAGGATCCGGCTGCGAAAGAGGTGTTTTTTGTGTTTTTCCGTATTGCGAGATACTATCTGCGGATGGAATGGATCAAGGTCGCGGCAGCGGTCTTCGCCATTCTCCTTTACGCCGTCCTCATGGTCAATGACAGCCGATCTGCGCCCATGACCTATGATGCCTTTGTGACACAGTACTGCAGTACCAACAAGTATTCTTATTCTTCCGGGTATATGCTGGACTATCTGGCTGATCATTATAAGATCCCCCGGGAGGAATTGGGGGAGAGCTTTGCCGACGCCTATCCGGTGTTCTATTGGCGGCATTTTGACCGGTTTGTGGGGTATACCTGCGGCTTTACGGCGTATTTTGCTCCAGTGTTGGCCGGGGCCGCAGCAGTACTCTTCCTCTGCGCCATATTCCGAAAACGCCGTCTGGGGCCGCTGCTGGCGGCGGGCTGCAGGCGTGGGGCTGTCTATCTCTTTCTGACAACCCTGTATTTCGCCTTCTTTCTGCTCCTCTGGCTCGTTGCCGTGCCCTTCCTCCTCAGCCGGTACCGGTTCATCCCCCTGACGGATGAGCAGGTGGCCTGCCTGAAGCTGATCAAGACCTCCGTGCTCCTTTCCCTCCTGTTCGGGGCAGCTGCGGGCTACTTTTTTGCCTTTCTCCTACGCAGGCCATTCCCGGCTTTTGCCGCCGTGATCGCCCTGTGGTTCCTGATCCTGGGGCTCAGCGGGCAAAGGTTTCCTGTGCCTGTTGAATGGATCACCTCGCTGCTGGAATGGAAGGCTGATACGCCTGCGGGACCGCTCGTCGCGCAGGTCTGCATCACCGCCGTGACCGTCGTTGCCGCCGTCATCGGAGGCTGGTCCTGCTTCCGGCGGCGGGAACAGGATTAAAGGAGGGGTAAGCCATGAGTGAACAGATCCTGCAGGTGGAGCATCTGCAAAAGAGATATCAGGATAAAGACGTGTTGAAGGATGTGACCCTCGCCCTGGAAACCGGCACCGCCACGGCCCTGGTGGGGCCTCACGGAGCAGGGAAGACCACCCTTATCCGCATCCTGGCGGGGATGGCCTTCCCGGATGGAGGGAGTATTTCCCTCTTTGGCAGCAGGGGTGAGGAGGAACTGCGTCAGGCCCGGCAGCGGGCGGGCTTCCTGGTGGATGCCCCCTTCGGCAAGAGCGGCTTCAATGTGGAGAAAAACCTGCTCCTCCTGGCGGGGCTGTATGGAAAGCCGGATAAACGGTATATCCGTCGTCTGATGAAGCGGCTGCAGATCAGCGAGAAAGAGATCGGCACCCAACGGGTGGGGCAGCTTTTAAAGATCGTGCAGGCGCGCTATGCCATTGCCACAGTTTTGGTGAACAAACCCCGGCTTCTCATTCTTGACGAGCCCATGACAGAGCTCCACACGGACGACCTGGAGACGGTGTGCTCTCTGCTGAACGAGCTGCGGGAGGAGGGGACCGCTCTGCTGCTCACCGGGCGCGATGTGAAGCGCCTCCGGCTGGTATGCTCGCAGGCTATGCTTCTGCACGAAGGGGCCTTGACCGGGCCGGTGCCCATAGAGGAACTGACGGAAGAAGGGTAATCAAAATGAGAAAGGTATTGCTGCTGGTCGTCCTGATTGCGTTTCTGCTCGCCGCCTGCGCACCGGGCGACAGCGCAAGCCTCACGGCAAGCCCCGCTCCCGTGAGCGCAGAGCCGGAGTCTCCTTTCCCCAGACTTTCGGAGGATGGGCGGATCATCCTGACCGTCGGGGCGTTTCGAACGGACAGCAGCATCTCCTCTGAAGGCGACCTGTCGTCCTGGACATGGCTGAAAAATGCTGTGGACCGCTTCAACGGACAGAATCAGGAATACCTGGTGGAGATCCGAGATTACGGGGACGCAGCGAGCGCCGACAAGCTGTACCAACTCAATTCGCAGATCCTGGGAGGGGATATGCCGGATCTGCTGGTTACCTATGGGATGCCCGAGCAGAACTATGCCCGGAAGGGACTTTTGTTGGATCTCTATGAGTGGTTTGACAAGGATCTATTTTTCGCCGGACCGCTGCGGTCCATGGAGACGGAGGGTAAGCTTTACAGTGTTTCCTCCTCCATTGAGCTTGTCTCCTTCTATGGCCTGCGGTCGGTGCTGGGCGAAGCGGAGGGATACAGTCTGGACGATATTTACGGGGCCTGGGAATGCTTTTATACGGGAGAAAACGCCTTCATTCCCCGGTTCAACGGGTTGTATACTTTCCTGGTCCTTGCCGGGATGCGGATGGAGGAATGGGTGGATTTCGGCTCTGCCGTCTGCCGCTTTGATTCCCCGGAATTTCTCTCTCTGCTGAATTTCTGTAAAAAGCTCCCCGGAGAAGCGGTGACCACCCAAAGCGAGGCGTATGCCCAGAGCAAGCTGTCTGCGGAACAGATCGACGCCCTGTGCGTAAAGAATCTCGACGCCCTGCTGGGCCTGCTTTTCATCCAAGGCGGAGTCGGGAATGTTTTGGGGGAATGCGCGGGCTATCTGACGCCTCTGGAGGGAGAGAATATCGTATATGTGGGCATCCCCGGCACCGTTCCGGCGGCAGCCGGATGTATCGGCGAGCTGCCCCTGGCGGTGTCCGCCAGCTGCGGGGAGCCGGATGGAGCGAGGCAGTTCCTGGACAGCCTCTGGGACCTGAAGTACAGACAGGTCTATGAAAATGAAATGCGGAGCATCCCCCTGATGCGCTCCGTGCTGGAGGACTATATCCGATTCTACCGGGAGCATTCCGCCAGGACCTATATAGACGAGAACGGCGAAGCCTATACGGCCCTCTATTTCGCCGAAACGCTTATGCCTTTCCGGGACGCGGATATCGACGCCTTCCTGAACCAGATCGAAAACGCGAGCATTCCGGTGCCGTATACGTTCTCGATGAAGGTCGATCCCATTATCATGGAGGAGGCCCTGGCCTTCTTTTCCGGCACCCAGAGCGCTGAGCAGATCGCGAAAAACATCCAGACCCGCTACAGTACCTACCTGAAAGAACTGAAGCAAGATGGATAAAGTTCCTGAATCCGGACACAAACGCAGCGCGGACGGCCATTCGGCCGCCCGCGCAAAATGCTTTTCCGGAGTTTAGATTTTGTGGTCGCTGCCCAGCACCTTCACGATCTTCCGCTTCACGATCTCCCGGATGTTGTCCCGGGCGGGGGTGAGGTACTGCCGGGGATCGAAATGGGAGGGATTCTCTGCCAGGTGCTGCCGCACGGCGGCGGTGAAGCCCAGGCGCAGGTCGGAATCGATGTTGATCTTGCACACCGCCATGGTGGCGGCCTGGCGCAGCATATCCTCCGGGATGCCCACGGCGTCCGGCATGCTGCCGCCGAAGCGGTTGACCGTCTCCACGTATTCCGGCAGCACGGAGCTGGACCCGTGGAGGACGATGGGGAAGCCGGGGAGACGGCGGGAGACCTCCTCCAGGATATCGAACCGGAGCTGAGGCTTCTGGCCGGGCTTGAATTTATAGGCCCCGTGGCTGGTGCCGATGGCGATGGCCAGGGAGTCCACCCCCGTGCGCTGGACGAATTCCTCCACCTGGGCGGGATCCGTATAGCTGGAATCGGCGGCGGAGACCTTCACGTCGTCCTCCACTCCCTCCAGGCGGCCCAGCTCGCCCTCCACCACCACGCCGTGGTCATGGGCATATTCCACCACCCGGCGGGTGACGGCGATGTTCTCCTCAAAGCTCCGGCTGGAGCCGTCGATCATCACGGAGGAGAAGCCCCCGTCCACGCAGGATTTGCAGATATCGAAGTCCGCCCCGTGGTCCAGATGGACGCAGATGGGAAGCCCCGTGTCCTCCACGGCGGCTTCGATGAGCTTCATCAAGTACACGTGCTTGGCGTACTTCCGGGCGCCGGCGGAGACCTGCAGGATCAGGGGGGACTCCACCTCCTTGGCGGCCTCGGTGATCCCCTGGACGATCTCCATATTATTCACGTTGAAAGCGCCGATGGCGTAGCCTCCGGCATAGGCTTTTTTGAACATTTCGGTCGAGGTGACGATTGGCATATTCCGCACTTCCTTTCCCCCGAATCATACCACGGAGTAGGACAAAATAAAAGCCTTTCCCCGGGAAAGACGAAAAATCCGGTTTGTTTTGCCCTCCGCCCGTGGTATACTGAGAAAAACGGAACATTCGATAGGGGAGGATACGATCATGAACGAACTGAAAGGCGCCTGTCTGCTGGCCCAGTCCGGCGGACCCACCAGCGTCATCAACGCCAGCCTCTACGGGGCGGTGAAGGCCGCTCTGGCGGACGGACGGATCACCCGGGTGCTGGGGGCTGCCCACGGGGTCAAGGGGATCCTGGACGACGTGCTCTGGGACCTGGGGAAGGAGGATCCCCAGGAGCTGAGCTATCTCCCCAATACCCCCTCCTCCATCCTGGGCTCCTGCAGGTATAAGCTGGCGGATCCGGCGAAGGACGACAAGGACTACCGCCGCATCCTGGAGATCTTCAAAAAGTACGATATCCGCTATTTCTTCTATATCGGCGGGAACGACAGCATGGACACCTGCGACAAGGTCAGCCGCTTCATGGCCTCCTCCGGGTGGGACTGCCGGGTCATGGGCATCCCCAAGACCATCGACAACGACCTGAACGGGACGGACCACTGCCCGGGCTTTGCCAGCGCGGCGAAGTTCATCGCCACCTCCTGCATGGAGATGAGCCGGGACGCCGGAGTGTACGATTATCCCACCGCCACGGTGGTGGAGATCATGGGCCGGAACGCCGGCTGGCTGGCGGGCTCCGCCGCCCTGGCCACCCTGCGGGGGGACGGGCCGGACCTGGTCTATCTGCCGGAAGTGCCCTTCGACCTCCAGGCCTTCTATAAGCGGGCCGGGGAGGTGCTGGAGCGGAAGGGGAACCTGTTCGTGGCGGTGAGCGAGGGCATCCGGGACAAGAACGGAGTCTTCATCACCGAGTACGCCTCCAAGGGGGCGGAGGGGAAGGACGCCTTCGGCCATGTGCAGCTGGGCGGTCTGGCGGTCTGGCTGGCCAACGAACTGAACAAGACCTTCGGGATCAAGACCCGGGGAGTGGAGCTGAGCCTGCTGCAGCGCTGCGGCGCGCACCTGGCATCCCGCCGGGATATCGACGAGGCCATGGAGGCCGGGAAGCGGGCGGTGGAAGCCGCCCTGGCGGGCGAAAACGGCAAGATGGCGGCCTATACACGGGAAACTGTGAACGGCGAGGCCGTCACCGGCTATGCCCTGGTGCCCCTCACCGAGGCGGCCAACTTTGAGAAAAAGGTGCCGGTGGAGTGGATCCTGCCGGACGGCGCCGGAGTGACGCAGGAATTCGTGGATTACGTCCTGCCCCTGATCCAGGGGGACTGCGGCCGGACGACTGTGGACGGCCTGCCCCGGTTCACGAAACTGAAGCAGATCCGGGCGTGATTGCCCTTTGGGGATGAATTTCCCCCTGCGGGGCATGTGGGATCATACGGGAATGTGAAAGGCCGCGGCCGGTTTGCAAACCGGCCGCGGCCTTTCACATTCCCGTATGATCCCACATGCCCCGCAGGGGGAAATTCATCCCCAAAG
>JAFZVM010000106.1 GCA_017617795.1 Oscillospiraceae bacterium | reverse complement strand
CGTCCTGTACATGGGCGAGAGTCCGGACGCCATGGAAAAGATCGTGATCGACCGGCCCGCCATGGTCCGTGTGCCCAAGTATTACTGGCACGGCCCCATTGAGATCACCCGCCTGGGGAAGCCCCTGTTCTTCCAGCCGGTGCTGAAGGCCCCCCGGTATTACGCCATCTACCGCCGCTTCGGTCAGGACGGCAGGCCCTATTACTCCGCCGTGGTGGAGGGGACCACGCCCAATGAACTGGATCCGGACAAGGTCTGCGTCAACGGCGTACCGTGCGCCGGGCAGGAGGTGAAATAAGATGGGTAAGTACGATCATCTCGTCCATTTCTTCGACCGCAACAAGAACAACTGGGGCGAATTCATGCCCGCCTATCAGGCCTATTTCCGGGGCGAGGACTGCATGGATGACGCGGACTTTTATTCTCCCTACCGCTGCTACATGAAGGAAGCCTTCATCGACCGGGTCTCCAACTTCCATTCCGAAGAGGAGTATCTTTCCTTCGTGGGCTACGATATGTGCGACCCCTGGGGCTCCTTTGATGCGGAGATCCATTTCAGCATCGGCAAGGACCTGGACCATATGGAGGAATTCGTCATCACCGAGCCCACCATCGTCCGCATCCCCGCCTTCTGGTGGCACTGCCCCCTGGAGTTCCGCCGGGTTACGAAGCCCGTATACTTCCAGGTCATCTGCATGCGCGGCCGCTTCGCCACCTTCGACTTCAAGGAAAAGGATGGGGAAAAGCCTCTCATCTACACCGCCATTGGCGGCCCCAGGCCCTGCGTGGAGGACCCCACCAAGAAATGCACCCTCTGCGGCAAGTGCTGGGCAAAGCGCGCCGCCGCCGAGGAGGCCAAAAAGGCCGAGAGCAAATAATCCGTTTTATCCCAATAAGGATCATTATATTTGGAAGGAGAAAACTTATGAAACGCGCATTGACCCTGCTGCTGGCGGTCCTGTTCGTCGTCGCTCTCTTCAGCGGCTGCAGCGGGAACTCCGGCAACACTCCGGCGACCAGCGCGCCGGAAGCGACCCAGGCCCCTGCCACCAAGGCTCCGGCCACTCAGGCACCGGCCACCCAGGCCCCTGCCACCGAAGCTCCTGAGGCTACCCCCGAGCCCACGCCCGAACCCACCCCCGAGCCCGAACCTGCGTCCCCCTACAACTTCGCCGCCGGCAAGTTCGCTGCGGACGCCAACGGTCTGGCAACGGAGAAGTACGACTACACTCTGCCCCTGAGCACCACGGACGAAGTCCTGACCTACTGGGGCGTGTGCTACACCCCCCAGTCCCTGCCCGCCGAGGGCTTCAACTCCATGCCCTTCCCCCAGGGCGTTGAGGAAATGACCGGCGTGCACGTGGAGTACAGCCTGCTGGCTTCCGATGCCCGGCAGAACAACTTCTCCGTGCTCATCGCCTCCGACTCCCTGATGGACATCATGTGCGGCGCCTCCTCCTACTACAACGGCATTTTCAAGGAGAGCGTCACCGAGGAAGGCTACTTCGCCAACCTGTATGATTACCGGCAGTACATGCCCAACTACATTTACGAAGTCACGAAGGATCCCAGCGACAAGGATACCATCAACCGCGTGTTCCCCGAGAAGGACCTGATCCTGGCCTTCTATGAGCTGCGTCAGGAGCTGGAGCTCAGCGCCGGTTCCTTCGCACGTGGCGACTGGCTCTGGGATATGGGCAAGACCAACGCCGATATCCGTACCTTTGAAGACATGCACGACATGCTCTACTACTTCAAGAGCCAGAAGAACTGCGAGACGCCCATGACCCTGATCCAGAGCCTGGACGCGGGCAACGACTTTGTGGCCTATGAGACCATGTTCTACGTCAACGGCATCAACGCCCTGTACGTGCGGAACGGCGAGGTCTGCCTGGCCGACACCACCGAACGGGACAAGGAAGTCATGACCCTGGTGAACGGCTGGTACAACGAAGGCCTCATCGACCCCAACTGGGCCTCCTACACCATGGCCACCGACTATGACTCCAAGATCGACACCGGCGAGATGGGCTACATGTCCAACGTCCGCCCCTCCACCATGAACGGCCATGCCGCCGCCATCCCCGAAGGCGCCAAGTACGGCTGGGTCGCCATGCCCAAGCCCGTGAAGGAACTGGGCCAGACCCTGCATATGGGCTACTACGTCAGCCGCATCTACTTCGGCAACGCCTCCATCGCCGCCACCTGCGAGAACATCCCCCTGGCCTGCACCTGGATCGACTGGCGTTACAGCGAGGAAGGAAGCTTCGTCTACGGCTACGGCATCCAGGGCGTGAGCTGGGACTATGACGAAAACGGCGAGATCTACATCACCGACCTGATCCTCACCAACGAGGTGTTCTACTCCATGTACATGCTGCTCTACGCTCTGAACAGCGTGGGCGAGCCCGGCCTGTACATCAACTACACCTGGAAGATCCCCGGCAACGAGATCGGCTATACCTACATCAAGGATTGGGAAATGGTCCCCCACGACAACGCCTTTGTCTGGCCCTCCGGCATCCAGTTCACTACGGAGCAGGCTGAAGTACGCACCACCTACGGCGACGACCTCCAGACCTACATCGAGGAGAACTACGTGGCCTTCGTGGACGGCTCCAAGCCCCTGAGCGAGTTCGACGACTATATGGCCGCTTTGCACAACATCGGTCTGGACGAGATCCTGGCCGCCTGCCAGGAGGCCTACGACGACTACATGGCCAGCTGAGTCGTCGTCGAAGTCCGCTTCGGTCATTAAATCACTCTGAACAAGGCACTCCCCGGGAGCTGATGAGCTCCCGGGGAGTTTTCGTTGTGCCGTTACGCCGCAAAATAGGTGATCTTTTTATCCCGGATCACGGTGACCAGGTCCAGGATAAAGCATACCAGGGTGACGACCCCTGCGATGAAGCCCACGATCCCCCGCAGGCTCAGGAAGGACGCCACGGAGGCCACGTAGGAGACGATCATGATCACGCCGATCACCCGGCTGAGTGTCTCTTTTCCCCCGAGACGGTACAGACCGCCCACCAGGCCGTCCGCGATGATGACCAGGATGAGCAGGATGATCCATTCCAGATGATCGATGGATTCGCGTATTCTTTCAAGCATTTTGGTCTCTCTTTCTGTATCCTGAGCTTTACAGCTCGGTAAAGGTATAGGTGACCTGGTGTTTCTCCTGATTCACCCGGACCACCAGATCTCCATCCGGCGTCTGTTCGGTTTCCAGGGGCAGGTCGAACTCCCGGCTCCGCACGAAAGCCATGGGGTCCTCCAGCTCCACCTCCAGCAGCTCCACGTTGGTGGGGGATTTCCCTCCGCAGGTGGGCTGCCGGGTCTCGATGGTCAGCTCATAGGATTTCATCTCACCGCTCCTTCCGCCCGGGGATCCTTCCCCGGATTGTTTCGTATTTTATCATGAACCGATGATCAAGGCAAGAAAAAGCGGTTCTTTTCCGTCTTCAAGCCGATGTCTTCAACTTTTTCCCTTTTTTCAGAAAATTATGCTTGACTATGCCCTTGGGGCATACTTTAGAATACGGGCAAAAGGAGGTGTGTGTCCATGAAGATCAAGGAAGTGGCGAAGGCCACGGGGTTGACGGAGAAGACCATCCGCTACTATGAGCACCGGGGTCTGGTCATCCCGGAGTCCAAAGAGCTGAACGGGCGCAGCTTCCGGGAATATTCGCCGGAGGATGTTGCCGCCCTGCGGGCCGTGAGCACCCTGCGGAAGGCCCGCTTCCCGGTGGAGGAGATCGCCCGGATGCTCCGGGAGCCGGAGAGCATCGGTACGGTCCTGAAGGAATACGAAACCAGCGTGGAGGAGACCTATGCCGCCCTGGGACGCATCCGGGAGCTTTTGCGGCAGGAGGACCTGTCCAAATCGGCGGATGTTTTTGCCCTGGCTGAGAAGCTCCGGCCTGCCACGGAGGACATCCCCCTGCCCAAGCAGGACCTGCATTTCCGCTTCCGCCAGCTGGACCGGATCGAGGCGGAGAAGCGGGAGGGAGTGCGCAATCGGCCCTCCCTGCGGGGCTTTGGCTGGTTCCCCATTTATAACGGCAAGGACAAGGCCAGGTTTGAGGACGTGCAGGCCTCCCTCCGGATCGCGGGCATCCCCTGCAAGCCCATGGTCTACAACAGCACCCAGCGTCTAACGGTGCAGGCCGTGCAGAACATGTCCAACACGCCCTCAAAGTCGTTTACCTTCACCCCCCAGTACAAGCTGCAGATCGACAGCCTCACCAAGGAGGAGCTGGACATGTATACAGTTGAGGTGCGGAAGAAGGATATGGAACGGGCCCGCGCCGCCCTGCGGGAACTGAAATAGGCGCACAATATGCTGACCGCCTGCGGAGCAATCCGCAGGCGGTGGTTTTTTGTCTTTACATCCATTTCTTTCTCTTGAAGAAGATCAGGCAGCCCGCCGCGATGAGGACGCTCACGGCGATGACTGCGGGATAGGCCCAGGGCTTGTCCAGCTCCGGCATATACCGGAAGTTCATGCCGTACCACCCGGTGATGAGGGTCAGGGGCATGAAGATGGTGGTGACCACGGTTAGGAGAGTCATGATCCGGTTCTGTTTCGCCTCCAGCTGGGTATGGTACAGGTCCCGGAGCTGCATGGTATGGTCCCGGAGGGAATTGGACAGATCCCGAAGCCGGTCCAGACGGCTCATGCTCAAGCGGAAATACCGCAGCTTCTTCTCCCGGAAGAAGCCGTTTTCGTTCTCCTCCAGCTCCTGCACCAGGTCGATGAGCTGCTCATAGTGGATCTGCAGCTCCCGCACCTCGCTGCGGATATCGTTCACCCGGGCCAGGTCCGTTTCCTCCTTTCCCAGGATCGCGTCCTCCAGCCGGTCCAGCTCCTGCTCGTACCCCTCCATCAGGGCCAGATCCCTGGACACGATGAGCTCCAGGAGGTCATATAAAAAACGTTCCAGACAGGGCTCCCGCCAGCGCTTGGTCCGGCGGATCTGCTCCAGCAGCTTTGCCGCCTCGCCGCTCTCATCGATGAAGACTACGCCCTTTTCATCCAGTGCAAAGGCAAAGGCGGCGGCCTTCCCCGTCAGGTCCTCCCGGTCGGGGATGAGAAAAGAGCCTGTGAGGGAGTCGTAGTTCACGTCCGCCTTGGTGCCGTGGATATGCTCCGCATCCGGCTCCAGCTCGATGCCCATATCGAAGGCGGCCCGGTGCTGCTGCCACTCCGCTTCGGAGAGCACCGCCGCATAGGGCGCTTTCCCCCCGCCCAGCTCCTCCAGAGTGCAGGGCTCCAGGGTATTTTTCAGGAGATAGTACGACATCCCTTTCCCTTCTTTCGTTCTAAGATTACCATGGAAAGAAAGGATTTGCAAGAACGGCGGAACGCCTGCGGAGAAACGAGGCGGGTTTGCTTCGAAGGCGGGAAAAACTTGACAACCGGCAGCAATAATGCTAAATTTTAATCTGCTTTCGTTTGCACATGTCTATGCCTTCATTCATTGAATTAGTGTATTGCTTTACTCTATACGAGGAGCCTGCGTATGTTCGGATACATCTTAAAGCGGATCGGAGTCGCCTTTCTCACGATCCTGCTCATCATGGTCATCACCTTCCTGCTGATGAACGCCATCCCCGGCAGCCCCTTCCTCACGGAGAAATCCACCCCGGAGATGATCGCCCGGGCCAACGCCAAGTACGGCCTGGATAAGCCCCTGATCGTACAGCTGGGGAACTACATCCTCAACTATCTGAAGGGGGACCTGGGCACCTCCCTGAAAATGCAGGAAGGAACCGCCGTCACCAAGATCATCTTCCAGGAGGGCAAGTTCGCCCTGTCCTTCCGGCTGGGGGTCTGCGCCGTGATCGTGGCGGTGATCATCGGCATCCCTCTGGGCTGTCTCGCCGCCTATAACCGGGGCAAATGGATCGACAGCGTGCTGCGGGTCATCACCACCCTGGGGGTGGCGGTGCCCAGCTTCGTGCTCTGCGCCCTGCTCCTGATCTTCCTGGGCGTCAAGCTCAATTGGGTACCCGTCATCTCCGGCAGCCTGGGCACTTTCAAGAGCTACATAGCCCCGGTGCTGGGCCTCAGCTTCTACCCCATGTGCTATATCGCCAAGCTGACCCGCACCAGCATGCTGGACGCCATCAACCAGGACTATATCCGCACCGCCAGAGCCAAGGGTCTGAAGACCCGGGTGATCATTTTCAAGCACGCCCTGCGCAACTCCATGATCCCCGTCATCACCTACCTGGGCCCCATGACCGCAGGCATCGTCACCGGCGGCTTCGTGGTGGAGCAAACCTTCCAGATCCCCGGCCTGGGCAAGTATTTCATCTCCAGCATCCTCAACCGGGACTATCCCATCATCATGGCCACCACCGTGGTGCTGGCCACTCTGGTGATCCTTATGAACCTGGTGGTTGATATCGCCTACAAGCTGGTGGATCCCCGGATCTCCCTGACGAAGAAGGGGGAGAACTGAGATGAAGGGCTTCAATCTGTTTCAGCTGAACGTGGACCGGATCCCGGGCTACGACGCTCTTGGCCCGGAGGACTTCGCTTCCGCCACGGCGGAGGAACGGGAGGCCATGGTGGAGAGCCGGGCCAGCGTGTCCTACTGGCGGGACGCCGCCCGGCGGTTCAAGGCAAACAAGGTCTCCATGGCCGCCCTGGCCCTGTTCCTGCTGATCTTCCTTTTCTCCTACCTGGGCCCCCTGTTCATCCCCTATAACTATTCCGACCAGTACCGGGGCTCCGGCAAGCTGGGACCCGGGGAGTACTCCAAGGCGGAGCAGATCATCAAAAAAGCGGAGGGACAGTGCGACGGGTTTTTCGCCACCGCTCTGATCCCCGGCTCCCTCACGAATCTGAGTCGGAACACCACCTATTATTTCAAATACAATGGGACCACCTACAGCTTCTATAACGAGAGCGCCGTGAGCAATGCGGTGCTGCTCTTCAGCGCTTCCTCTTCGACTCCTCTCTCCCTCATCACCGAATCGGACCTGGATGCGGGGAATATGGAAAAAGCCGAACCCCTGCAGTTCTCCACCGGAGCCGTGGATACGTCTGACCTGAATACCCAGGAGCTGAAGCTGATCAAGCGGGTCTTCCCCCATATTTTCGGCACGGACTCCTCCGGCCGGGACCTGATGGCCCGTACCATGTACGGCGGCCGGGTCTCCATCGCCGTGGGCATCATCGCCGCTTTGATCGTGCTGATCATCGGCTCCGTCTACGGCTCCGTCTCCGGTCTGGCCGGGGGCCGGGTGGACTTTGTGATGATGCGCATTGTGGACATCATCTATTCCGTCCCGGACGTGCTCATCGTACTGCTCCTGCAGGTTGTGCTGAAGGCTCCTCTCCAGGCCTGGCTGGACGCCTCAGCCACGGACTTTGCCCGTCTCATGAGCAATCTGGGCGTGGGCATCATCTCCATCTTCATCACCTTTGCCGCCCTGTACTGGGTGGGCATGAGCCGTATCGTCCGCGGCCAGGTGCTCCAGCTGAAGGAGCAGGAGTTCGTCACCGCCGCCAACGCCCTGGGCGTTCCCGGACGGAGGATCGTAAAGCGGCACCTGCTTCCCAACTGTGTGGGTCAGCTCATCATTGCCACCTGCCTGCAGATCCCCAGCGCCATTTTCCTGGAGAGCTTCCTCTCCTTCCTGGGCCTGGGGGTGTCCATCCCCATGACCAGCCTGGGTTCCCTCTGCTCGGACGCCCTGGATACCATCACCCTGTATCCCTACCGCCTCCTGTTTCCCGGGATCATCCTCACCCTGCTGGTGCTCTCCCTGAACCTGGTGGGGGATGGGATCCGGGATGCGCTGGATCCGAGATTGAAGAAATAAGGGGGTATGGGTATGGAAAGCAAGAAGCTTCTTGAAATCAAAGACCTGAAGGTCTCCTTCTACACCCCCGCCGGCGAGGTCAAGGCGGTGGACGGGATCTCCTACGACCTGAACGAGCACGAGGTCATGGGTATCGTGGGGGAATCCGGCTCCGGCAAGAGCGTGGAGGCCTATTCCATCATCGGCCTGCTCCAGGACCCGGGAAAGGTGATCGGCGGCTCCATCCGGTTCGACGGAGAGGATATTCTGGCCTATACCCCCGATCAGATGCGGCAGTTCCGGGGCAACAAGGTGAGCATGATCTTCCAGAACCCCATGACCTGCCTGAACCCGGTGTACACCATCGGGGACCAGCTCATGGAGGCCCTCACCTGCCACAACAAGAACGTTAGCAAAAAGGAAGCCTGGGACCGGGCCGTGGAGATGCTGGAGCTGGTGGGCATCAACAACGCGGAAAAGCGCATGAAGCAGTACCCTCACGAATTCTCCGGCGGCATGCGGCAGCGGGCCATGATCGCCATGGCGCTGATCTGCTCCCCCAAGCTTCTGATCGCGGACGAGCCCACCACCGCTCTGGATGTGACCATCCAGGCCCAGATCCTGGAGCTGATGAAGGATATCCAGAAAAAGACCGGCATGGCCATCGTGTTCATCACCCATAACCTGGGCGTGGTGGCGGAGGTCTGCGACCGGGTCAGCGTCATGTACGCAGGACATATCGTGGAGCAGGGCAGCGTCAGCGATATCTTCTACCGCCCTGCCCACCCCTATACCAAAGGCCTGCTCCGGAGCATGCCCCGGGTGGACGAGCTGGAGCACGAGCGGCTGATCCCCATCGAAGGCACCCCCGTAGACCTGCTGGATCCCCCGGCGGGCTGCGCCTTCGGCCCCCGCTGCGAGCACTGCATGAAGGTCTGTCTGAAAAAGCCCCGCCCACTCTGGCGGTGGGAGACGACGGCCATACTTCGGCCTGCTGGCTGTACGTGAAAGAGATGAAGGAGGTGCGGCAGGATGGATGAACGCAAAGCCCTGCTGGAGGTCCAGCATCTCCGGAAGTATTTCCCCATCAAAAGCGGCATGTTCCGCACCGAGTACGTTCAGGCGGTGGAGGACGTGACCTTCACCCTGTATGCCGGGGAGACCCTGGGCATCGTGGGGGAATCCGGCTGCGGCAAATCCACCCTGGGCCGGTCCATCCTGCGGCTTCATGAACCCACCTCCGGCAAGGTGATCTACGATGGGACGGTCATCTATGACGGGGAGAAGAAGACCCAGATCTCCATGCTTCCCTACCGCAAGCGCATGCAGATCATCTTCCAGGATCCCTCCGCCTCCCTGGACCCCCGCATGACCGTGGGAGAGATCGTGGGAGAGGCCCTGAGCGTACACCGGCCGGACCTGAAGGGCAAGGCCTACCGGGCCCGCATCAATGAACTGCTGGAGACCGTGGGACTGAACAGCGAACATTCCAACCGCTTCCCCCATGAATTCTCCGGCGGTCAGCAGCAGCGGGTGGGCATCGCCCGGGCCCTGGCGGCAGAGCCGGAATTCATCGTGTGCGACGAGCCCATCTCCGCCCTGGACGTATCCATCCAGTCCCAGGTGGTGAACATGCTGGAAGATCTGCAGAAGGAGCGCAGCCTCACTTACCTCTTCATCGCCCACGATATCAGCGTCGTGCGCCATATCTCCAACCGCATCGGCGTCATGTATCTGGGGCAGATGGTGGAGCTGGCGGAGAGCTATGAGCTCTGCAGCGCACCTCTGCACCCCTATACCCAATCCCTTCTCTCCGCGGTCCCCCTGCCCGATCCGGATAAGACCCGGGCACGGCAGCGCACCATTCTGGAGGGGGACGTTCCCAGCCCCCTGCATCCCCCTACGGGCTGCCGCTTTCACACCCGCTGCCCCTATGCCACGGAGGAGTGTGCAAAAAGCGCTCCGGAATGGAAGGAGCACCGCCCCGGCCACTTCGCTTCCTGCCATAAACTATAATTCAACGCAAACCGCTCATTCAGGCTGAAATACCGAGAGGTATTGATGTATATTATGCAAAGGAAAGAGGAACCACAATGAAGAAATTCATCGCGCTGCTTCTGGTGCTCTGCATGGTCTTCGCCCTGACGGCCTGCAGCAAGGGAGCAAACAACGGCGGTACCCCCGCCACCGAGGCGCCTGCGGCGGAGCCCGTCGTCATCACCGCCTGCATCGCCTCCGAGCCGGAGACCATCGACCCCACCATGATCTCCTCCGTGGACGGCAACACCTACGTGAACCATCTCTTTGAAGGTCTGCTGCGCTACGGCTCCACCGGCAAGGCTGCCGCCGACGACCCGAAGATGAACAGCGCCGAGCTGGAGCTGGGCCAGGCCAAGTCCTACACCGTGTCTGACGATGGCCTCGTCTACACCTTCACCCTGCGGGACGACATCTACTGGTCCGACGGACAGCCCGTC
The DNA here is from genome assembly GCA_017617795.1 of Oscillospiraceae bacterium. Taxonomy (GTDB): domain Bacteria; phylum Bacillota; class Clostridia; order Oscillospirales; family Oscillospiraceae; genus UBA1774. The sequence goes on along the minus strand of JAFZVM010000106.1, from coordinate 1,490 downwards.
AAGGCTCAGGATTTCGTCTACTCCTGGCAGCGGGTGTGCAACCCCGATCAGGCCGCCGACTACGGCTACCTGCTGGCGGACGTGTCCGTGGCCGGTGCTGAGGACGTCTACTATAACGGCGCCGCCCCCGACACCCTGGGCATCAAGGCCCTGGACGACAAGACCGTCCAGATCACCCTCCTGGCCGCCACTCCCTTCTTCGATCAGATCTGCGCCTTCGGCAACCTGATGCCCCTGCGCCAAGACGTGATCGAGGCCTACGGCGACGAGTGGACCAGCCCCGAGCACATGGTCTGCAACGGTCCCTACGTCATGAAGGAATGGGTCCATGACTCCTACATCTCCATGGTCCCCAACGAGAAGTACTACGACCAGAGCCGCATCGGCCCCGACGAGATCAAATGGTATCTCTCCGACGATGAGAACGCCATCCTGGCCTCCTACAAGAGCGGCGAGTACGATTTCATCGAGACCTTCCCCTCCGACCAGATCGCCTCTCTCAAGGCTAGCGGCGACTACTACGTCCTCCCCAGCGTGACCACCTACTACCTGTACATCAACAGCGAGAACCTTCCCGACTGGCGCGTCCGTGCCGCCATCACCCTGTGCATCGACCGTGAGCACATCGTGGAGAACGTCACCCAGGGCGGTCAGATCCCCGCCACCAGCCTGGTCACCGGCGGCATCACCGACTCCGCCGGCAACCTGTGGCAGAACGGCACCGGCTACAAGGAGATCATGTGGGCCGGTCTCGCTGCCATGTACCCCGACGCCGATCTGAGCACCTACGCCGGCCGCTGCGAGCTGGCCAAGGAGCTCCTGGCCGCCGCCGTTGCTGACGGTTTTGACACCGGCATCACCATCCCCTACCGCTTCAACAACCTGGGCACCCACGGTGCCATCGCCGAGGCCGTGCAGCAGGACGTGAACAGCGTTCTGGGCCTGAACATGACCATGGACAGCACCGAGTGGCAGGTCTACACCTCCACCCTGGAGACCGACCGCGGCTGGGACGTCTGCCGTCTCGGCTGGCAGGCCGACTATCTGGACGCCAGCTCCTTCCTGGATCTGTTCAAGACCGGCGGCGCCTACAACTTCTCTCATTGGTCCAACCCCGACTATGACGCCCTGTGCAACAAGTACAAGACCATGGCCGGCGGCGCGGAGCGTGACGCCGTTATGTATGAGGCCGAGGGCCTGCTCTTCGCCGAGGGCGGCTTCGGCGTCAGCCCCATCTACTACTACACCAACTCCTACTGCCTGAACAAGAACGTGAAGGGCGCCGCTACCTCTACTCTGGGCTTCTTCCTGTTCAACGAGGCCACCAAGTAAATCCCGGCTCACGCCGGTATCACCCGATCCCCGCGGGCTTCTGATATGCTCCCTCTATGAGAGACAGTGAAAAAGAAAAACACTGTCAAACATAGGGGGAGCAATCTTATGCCACGAAAAGAAAAGGTAAGCGTAGAAAAGAAGGTCCAAATAGTACG
>JAFZVM010000105.1 GCA_017617795.1 Oscillospiraceae bacterium | reverse complement strand
TGACGGCCCACGGCGTCGATCTCATCGATGAAGATGATGGCGGGCGCCGCCTTCTTTGCCTGGTCGAACAGATCCCGGACGCGGCTCGCGCCCACGCCCACGTACAGCTCGACGAAATCGGAGCCGGAAATGGAGAGGAACTGCACGCCGGCCTCCCCGGCCACAGCCTTGGCCAGCAGGGTCTTGCCGGTGCCCGGAGGTCCCACCAGGAGCACGCCCTTGGGGATGCGGGCGCCCAGCTCCACGAATCGCTTGGGATCCTTCAGGAACTCCACGATCTCCCGGAGCTCCTCCTTCTCCTCGTCCTCCCCCGCCACGTCGGCGAAGGTGACCTTCTTGTCTCCGGTCCCCACCCGGGTCCTGGCCCGGCCGAAGCGCATGGCAGTCTTATCCCCGCCTGCGCCGCCCCGGTTCATCATCACGAACCACAGGACGCCGAACACCACCAGGATGATCAGATACGGGACAAAGGCCAGCCACCAGGGGGCCTCCCACCCCGTTTTGTAATCATACTCCTTCAGAACGCCTTCGCCCCACTGCTCGTCGATGAGCTCATGGAGATCCTCATAGAACACGGAGAAGCTGTACAGCTGATGGACGACGTTATACCGCCCGCCGTAGGGCTCCTTCAGGGTCAGGATCAGCGAATCGCCCTCCAGCACGAAGGAGCTGACCTGATTGTTCCGGAAAAGATCCCGGACCTGGGAATAGGTCATATTCATGGCGTCCGTTTCCCGGTTGCTGGTCATCAGAAAGATCACGGCGACGAGCACCACCAGCACCAGGATATAGAAGCCGATATCTTTCGGCCGTCTTTCCCGCTTATTCAAATACGCTTCCCTCCTTCGGCTCCGGCTTCCTCCCCCTCAAAATGGAGGATGCACACGTCCGGCAGCTGCCGGTATTTCTGGGCATAGTCCAGACCGTACCCCACCACGAAGGCGTCGGGAATGGCGAAGCCGCAGTAATCCGGCTCCAGCTGCGTCTTCCGGCGGGAAGGCTTGTTCAGAATGGTGCAGATCTTTACGCTGGCAGCCTGGCGGTTCGCAAGGTAGCTCTTCAGGTAGGCCAGGGTGTTGCCGCTGTCCACGATATCCTCCACGATCAGCACATGCTTGCCGGTGAGATCGTTTTCCAGGTCCAGCTTGATGTTCACGTTGCCGGAGGTGGTGGTGGCGTCCCCATAGGAGGAGACCATCATGAAGCACATCTCCAGCTGATCCAGGTGGACCTTCCGGGCCAGATCCGCCATGAACACATAGGACCCCTTCAGTATACCCAGAAAGATGGTGTCCTTGCCGGCGTAATCCCGGTCGATCTGCCGCGCCAGATCCGTGACCTTTTCATCGATCTGCGCCGCGGTGATCATGGTTTCCAGATACTTCACTTCCGGCATGGTTCGTTCCTTTCCGACAGGAGGATCGCCCCGTCCGCCTCCCCGGCGCCGGCGGCGGCCCGCTCCGCCGTACCCAGGCAGGGCACGGCCACGACCCCCAGGTCGTCCGCAAATACGGGCCAGGAATCCCGCTCCAGGGCGGGGATCCTTTCCTCGATCATCCATTTTTTCAGTGTTTTTTCGCCGTTTCTCCCGGCAATGCGCAGAGTATCCCCGATTTTTCGGGACCTAACGTGAATACTACCACAGATATTTGAATTTTTGAAGCGGAAAATTAGGAACTTTTCGTAAACATTTGCGGCGTCTCCGGCGGATACCCGGCATACGCGCTGTCCCGTGGAGGGGATGGTCTGCCAGACCCCGGGCTCCAGCAGGATATCGTAGGGCTCCCCGCCGTTCCCGCCCCTGCCCAGACGGAGAAGATCGAATTCCCGGCTGGCCCGCAGACCGCCGGGGAGATCCAGCCGGGCCAGACCGCCGGTCCCGGCCGCCAGCTCCAGCAGGGCGGCGACGTGCTTTTGTTCCAGACGGATCCCCAGGCGCTCCGCCCCCAGGCGCAGGGCGCGGGAGGCGACGGGCTCCGGAGCGGAAAGGAGTCTCCCGCAGGAGAAGCGGATCTCTCCCTCCGGCGCGGGTTCCAGGCAGGCCTCCGCCAGGGCGCACAGATATTCCTCATCCTGCCGCAGCAGCTGCGAGGCGGCCAGAGCCGCCCGGGGAAACTCCGGGTTCAGCTCCCGGAGCACCGGCAGCACCCGGTGGCGCAGCAGGTTCCGGTCCCCCTCCTCCAGAGCGTTGGTGGAATCCTCCACATGGGGCAGGCCGTGCTCCGCCAGATACCCCAGGATCTCCTCCCGGGCAACGGGGAGCAGAGGCCGGATGATCCCGTCCCGCACCGGGGGAATGCCGCAGAGCCCCCGCAGTCCCGCGCCCCGGCACAGGTTCAGCAGAAGGGTCTCGGCGTTGTCCTCCGCCTGGTGGGCGGTGGCGATGCGGCAGCGGCCCAGGCTTCGGGCGGTCTCCCCCAGGAACGCATAGCGCAGCTCCCGGGCGGCTTCCTCCAGCCCCATGCCCTTTGCCGCGGCATAGGCGGGAACGTCTCCCCGGCCCTGGTGCAGCGGGATGGAGAGATCCCGGCAGAGGGCGGCGGCGAAATCCCGGTCCCGGTCCGCCTCCGCGCCCCGGATGCCGTGGTGATAGTGGGCCGCCTCCAGGCGGAAGCCCAGCTCCCCGGAGAGACGCAGGAGCAGATGCAGGAGACAAACGGAGTCCGCGCCCCCGCTCAGGGCGCACAGGAGGGTATCCGTATCCTCCAGCATCCTCTGGGCTTCCATCCAGGCGCGGACTCGTTCCAGGATATCCGGATCAGTCCTCATGGTGCACCGTATCCAGGGACATATATGTGGTATATTCGGGGATCCACTGGACGTTGATGGTCCCGGTGTTCCCGTGGCGGTTCTTCAGAACGATCAGCTCGCCGGTATTGTGCTCCGTGCTCTCCCGGTTGAAGTAATCCTCCCGGTACAGGCCCAGGACGATATCCGCGTCCTGCTCCAGGGAGCCGGATTCCCGCAGGTCCGAAAGCACGGGGCGTTTGTCCGTACGCTGGGTGCTGGCCCGGCTCAGCTGGCTCAGGCAGAGCACCGGCACGTTCAGCTCCTTGGCCATGATCTTCAGCATCCGGCTGATCTCGCTCACCGCCTGGAGGCGGTTCTCCGCCTCTCCCTTCCCGGCGCTGGACATGAGCTGGAGATAGTCGATCACCACCAGCCCAAGGTCCTTCACCCGGCGGCACTGGGCCTTGATATCCGAAACCGTTACGGTGGAATTGTCGCTGATGAGGATCCGGGTCTTGCTGATGGCGGCGGTGGCGGCGCTGAGCTTCTGCCAGTCTCCCCGGTCCAGCAGGCCCGTATGCAGCTTTTTCAGATCCACGTAGGCCTCCCCGGAGAGGAGGCGGGCCGCCAGCTGCTGCTTGGACATTTCCAGGGAGAAGATCGCAACGCCCTTGCCGGTCTTCTTCCCCACGTGCAGGGCGATGTTCAGGCCCAGACTGGTCTTGCCCATGCCGGGACGGGAGGCCAGGATGATCAGGTCGCTGTTGTTCAGACCCATGATCATGTTGTCCAGATCCCCCAGACCGGTGGGCAGGCCGGGGATGCCGCCCTTATTCTTGCTCAGCTCGGCCAGGTTCTGGTAGACCCCGCTGAGGATGCGGCCCACCGGCTCCAGCCCGTCGATATTCCGGCCCTGGCGCAGGGCATAGATCTTCTGCTCCGCCGCCTCCAGCACGTCCTCGCTGGTGCCGGTGCCCTCGGCCACCGCGGCCGTGATCTCCTGGGCCACGCCGGCGATGCCCCGGAGCAGGGCCCTGTCCTTCACGATGGCCACGTACTGCATCACGTTGGTGGGGCTGGGGGTGACGCTCATGAGCTCCACCAGGTAAGCCTGGGCGCTCTGGGGATCGAAGCCGCCCTGCAGCTTCATCTCGTTCAGCACCGTCACCGCGTCGATAGGCTTGGCAAAATTGAACATGGAGCAGATCACTTCGTAAATGCCCCTGTTCAGCTCGAGATAGAATTCCTCAGGCCGCAGCTGGGAAATGACCTGAGCCGCATATTGGGAATCGATCAGCAGAGCGCCCAGCACGGCCTGTTCCGCCTCTGCGCTGTGGGGCATCTGTCTGCCGAACAGTTCATCCATGGGTTATACCCTCCTTGGGCCGGGGATCGTTTCCTCGCTCAGCCTTCCACCACCAGGAGGTGGATGGTCCCGCTCACCTCGTAGCCCAGCTTGCAGCGCAGCTCATAGGAACCGAAGCTCTTGATGTTCTCCTCCAGGAGGATGCGGTTCTTCTCCAGTTCGATGCCGTACTGCTCCTTCAGGGCGTCCGCCACTTCCTTATTGGTGACGGAGCCGAAGAGCTTGCCGTTCTCCCCGCCCCGGGCCTTCACCTTCACCACGCAGGACTCCAGCTGCTTGGCGTATTCCTGGGCCTGGGCCTTTTCCTTCGCCGCCTGGGCAGCCTTGGCCTTTTCCTTCAGGGCCAGGGCGTTGAGGTTATCCGCCGTGGCCTTCATGGCCAGGCCTCTGGGGATGAGGTAGTTCCGGGCGTAGCCTTCGGAAACTTCCTTCAGTTCGCCCTTCTTTCCCTGTCCCTTCACATCTGCAGTGAGGATCACTTTCATGTGTTTCCCTCCGATCTCATATCGTTTTCCAGAAATTCATCGATGGCCGCTTTCAGCTCGGCCTCCACTTCTTCCAGGCTCTTGCCCCGGATCTGGGCCCCGGCGGTGTTGCGGTTGCCGCCGCCGCCCAGCTTTTCCAGGATCACCTGGACGTTGATCTGATCCAGGCTCCGGCCGGAGATGTTGATCCCCTCCCCCGCGCCGTAGAGAACGAAGGAGGCGTCGATCCCGGTGATGTTGATGAGCTCATCCGCCGCCTGGCTGGCCACCACCCGGTCCCGATTGTCTCCGCAGGCGGCGATGGCCACCACATCCCGGTAGATCTCCGCCTGGCGGATGATGTCATACCGGGCGACGGTATTCTCCAGCCCGTTCTGGAAGAGCTTCTTCACCTCGGTGGTGTCCGAGCCGCTGCGCCGCAGGAAGGCGGCGGCCTCGAAGGTCCGGCTCCCGGTGCGCATGGTGAAGTTCTTGGTGTCCAGCACGATGCCGGCCAGTACGGCTTCCGCCTCGATCTTCAGAATATCCTTGGGCTCTACCATATACTGGAGAAGCTCCGTCACCAGCTCCGCCGCCGAGGATGCGTAGGGCTCATGGAAATTCAGGTTGGCATTGACGATATAGTCCGCCGCCCGGCGATGGTGGTCCACCACCGCCACCTTGCCGCAGGACTGGAGCAGGCTCTCCGCCTCCACTTGATCCGGCCGGTTGGTATCCACCACCACCAGAAGGGTGCGGCTGTCCGCGTAAGCCTGGGCTTCGCTCTCCGAAACGAAGGCGTCCCGGTACAGAGGCTGCTTCCGCAGCTGCTGAATAAGCTGCCCTGCCATGTTCTGCTGGGGGTCCACCACGATCCGCGCGTTCTTTCCCCGCTTCCGGGCGATGCAGACGATGCCCGCCGCCGCGCCGATGCAGTCCAGATCCCCGTTCCGGTGGCCCATGATCAGGATATTTCCCGCCTCGTCCATCAGGTCCCCCATGGCGTTGGCCATGACCCGGCTCTTTACCTTGGTGGCCCGGTCCACCGCCACGGTGTTCCCGCCGTAGAAGCTGTAGTTCATGTTGGAGTTCACCACCGCCTGGTCGCCGCCCCGGGAGGTGGCCATCTCCACCCCCAGCATGGCGAAGCGGTATCCCTCCGCCAGGGTCGGGCCTTCCCGGCCGACGCCGATGCTCAGGGTGGCGGCGATCCCCGCCGCGTTCTGCACCCGGCGCACGGTATCCAGGATGGAGAAGCGGCCCTCCAGGAACTGTGCCATGTACCGCTCCTCAAAGATGAAGATGTAGCGGTCCCGGTCGAAGCGGCAGAGGTAGCCCTGGGCGGGAGCGCACCAGTCCCCGATCCGCTGGTCGATCATGGCCAGGAGACGGGATTTCTCCGTTTCATCCAGATTCCGCAGGAGTTCTTCATAGTTATCCAGCAGCAGCACCGCCACCACCGGACGGGATGCCGCATATTCCGCCGCCGTATCGGCGTAATCCGTCACGTCCACCAGGTAGGCCATGACCCAGGGATCTTCCGTGACGTTCCCGCCGTCCACCCGGAAAAGATTGCCGAAGACCCGGTACTTCTTCTCTCCGATGACGGCCAGCTGATCCGAGCTGGTCTTCCCCTCTCCCAGCCAGTCCCAGGAGAAATCCCCGATGAGTTCGTCCACCCGGTACTCGAAGGTATGTTCCCGTTCCCCGGTGAGCTTCAGCAGGAGCTCGTTCACCCAAAGCACGTTCTGATCCTTCAGGTGGAAGATCACCATGGGCATGGGCATATTGATCAGGGCGCTGGTGCTGCCGTCCTCCGAAGTATGGACGGAGGATTCCACATAGCGGAGCGCCTTTTTCTTCTGCCGCCGGGCCATGAGGCGGGTATAGAAGAGCAGGAGCAGGACCACCGCCGCTTCGCCGATGGCCAGATACCAGTACCGCAGCACCAGGGCCGCGACGGTAAAGAGCAGGATCACCACAAAATACAGGCGCATGGAGGGCCTTACCAGTCTGGCCAAACCGGAGCCGCTGGGTCTTCCATTCATGGCATTCACTCCTCCTCGTCATGTCATGACATTCTCCCCATAATAAATTATTTTACCAAAATCTCTATCCATTGGCAAGATTATTTCGTGAAAAATCCCATGGGGAAGAAATACCGCGTATGGGGCAGACATATATGGAGACAGTAACTCCGGATATACAAGCGCGAGGAGGTATGACCATGAAGGCGATCATACTCCTTCGCCCCGGACCCGCTTCGCTGGGCTCCGGGGCGAGAAGGCTTACATCGCCGCTGCGCGCCTTCGTCGTCGCAAATCTCACGGGCTGCGCATCCGCGGTTACCGTAGCGGCCGCGAATGCTTGCGTGCGTTCGATTGCTCCTCCTCTTCAAACCGAAGCGGACGCTTCGGTTTGAAAAAAGGACGAGGGCTCGGAATCCCGGAGCAGCGAAGCCGTGCGGAGCTGCGAACCATTTTGAGCCCGAGGACGCAGCGGCGATAGAGGGATTTTCGGGCAGAAATGAATTCCGCCCGGAAATGATTCCGACTTGATTCGAGCCTGCGGGCTCGAACTCTGCCGAGGGCAGGATAGATGCATCATAAACACTCGCGCAAGGAGGCATGACCATGAAGGCGATCATTTTGGCGGGAGGCGAAGGGAGCCGTCTCCGCCCCCTGAGTCTGCTGCGGCCCAAGCCCATGCTGCGGCTCCTGGGGATCCCCCTGCTGGAGCACCTGGTCCGGCTTCTGGCCGATCATGGCTATACAGAGCTCTGCATGACCCTGGGATACCTTCCGGAGCCCATCCGGACCCATTTCGGGGACGGGGCGGAATGGAACGTATCCATCGAATACCGGACGGAAAAACTCCCTCTGGGCACCGCCGGAAGCGTGGGGGCCTGCCGGGATTTCGCAGCGGGCGAGGAGCTTCTGGTGATCAGCGGGGACGCCGCCTGCGCCGCGGATCTCACCGCCTTCCGCCGCTTCCACCGGGAGAAGGGCGGGGCGGCGACCCTGCTGGCCCGCCCCTGCCGGGACGCGCTGGAATACGGTCTGGTACTGACAGACCCGGACGGGCGGGTACGGGGCTTCATCGAAAAGCCCTCCCCGGACCGGGTCTGCACGGACCTGGTAAACACGGGGATCTATCTGCTGAAGCCGGAGGTGCTGGACCGCATCCCCGGGGAAGGAGCCTGGGATTTCGCCTCCGACCTGTTCCCCGCCCTGCTGGAACAGGAACCGGGGCTGTACGCCTGGGAGAGCCGGGAATACTGGAACGACGTGGGTACGCCGGAAGCGCTGCTGCGCACCAGCTTCGACGCCCTGGACGGGAGGCTCCCCCTGACGGTCCCTCCCTCCCGGCCGGACGTGCAGGTCATCCCTCCCAGCTGGGTCTCCCCCCAGGCGACGGTGGCCCGGGGAGCCCGGGTAGGGCCTTACGCGGTGATCGGCCCGGGGAGCCGCCTGGGCGCCGGCTGCCGGGTGGACCACAGCATCCTGGATGGGGCGGCGGTCTCCTCCTGCTGCCGGGTGACGGGTTCCATCCTGGCCCGGGGGGTGTTCCTGGGGGAAGGGACGGAGGTCCGGGAGGGCTGCGTCCTGGCGGAAGACGTGACCGTGGGCGCCGGGAGCTTCCTCCAGGCGGGGGTGAAGGTCTGGCCGGGAAAAACGCTGGCGGAGGGCTCCACCCTCACCCGCAGCCTGGCCGGGGAGCGGATCCAGATCCGGCTGTGCTTTGACCGGGATGCCCGGCTCCGGGGCAGGGCCGGAACAGAGTTCACCCCGGAGTTCCTCCTCCGCATGGGGACCGCCGGGGCCGGTCTCCGGCGCTGCGGCGCCGCCTCCTGCGGCGGGGGATACGCCGCTCTCCTGGCCCTGGCCTT
>JAFZVM010000104.1 GCA_017617795.1 Oscillospiraceae bacterium | reverse complement strand
AGGAATAGTCTAGGGCTTTTTGTTTTTTGTGTTCATTGTGTAGTGTACCGTTAATGCCATAGATGCCGCTTATGCCGTGAGTGCCGCCGAAAATGTGGTCAAATCTGTGCCCAAGCTTATCTCGTCCTAATGCCCCCCAAGAAAAGCTATCAGTTCGCTCCAAGAGGAAGGCGATTTTTGTTTCGGCGGGATTGAAAAAACGACGCTGGAATGGTAAACTTTTACCGGCAGGGTGAGGAAGCGTCGGAAATGGCCGAAGGCTGGGACGAGATCCCCGCCGTGCTGTAATTGTCACACTGAAGAAACTGTAATAATTCATGCCGGTTCAAGGAGGAAAACGAAACCATGTTGCATTGGAAGAATCTCGATACGCTGAAGGCTTTTGAAAAGCTGAAAGAAAAAAAAGGCATCGTAAATCTGCCGGAAGCGATGGCGGGAGAAAGCGGTGCGCAACGTGTCTCGAAGTACACGGTGCCGATGGCTTGCGGACTTGCCTACAACTATGCAGCGAAGGCAGTAGACGACGAACTGCTCTCTATCCTGAAAGAGCTTGCCCGAGAGGCGCAGCTGGAGGAGAAGTACGCCGCGCTGTACAACGGCGAAATGATCAACACCGGTGAAAAGCGTCTGGTGCTGCACCAGTTGACAAGAGGCCAGCTGGGAGATACCGTGATCGTGGACGGTGTGGACAAGTACGCATTCTATACCGGCGAACAGAAAAAAGCAGCGGAGTTTGCCGAAAAGGTCCATGCGGGAGAGATCGCCAACGCCTACGGTGAGAAGTTCACGACCGTCGTGCAGATCGGCATCGGCGGAAGCGACCTTGGTCCTCGCGCCATGTATCTGGCGCTGGAGAACTGGGCCAGAGAGAACGGAACATTCCGGCTCGAAGCCCGTTTTATAAGCAACGTGGATCCAGACGATGCAGCGAACGTGTTGAAATCGATCGACCTGCCGCACAGTCTGTTCGTGCTGGTTTCGAAGTCCGGCACCACGCTTGAAACGCTGACCAACGAAACATTCGTGAAGAACGCGCTGAAAGACGCGGGACTGGACCCCTCCAAACATATGGTCGCCGTCACCAGCGAGACTTCACCGCTGGCAAAATCCGATGAGTATCTGGCAGCGTTTTACATGGACGACTTCATTGGTGGGCGCTATTCCTCCACTTCCTGTGTCGGCGGCGTTGTACTGTCGCTGGCGTTCGGTCCTGAAGTGTTCGCGCGCTTTCTGAACGGTGCGCATGCGGCGGATCTGACTGCAAAAGAGAGCGATCTTTTGAAGAATCCCTCTATGCTTGACGCGCTGATCGGCGTATACGAGCGCAATGTGCTGGGCTATCCGGTCACCGCCGTGCTGCCCTATTCGCAAGCGCTCAGCCGTTTCCCCGCGCACCTGCAGCAGCTCGACATGGAGTCCAACGGCAAGCACGTCAACCGCTTTGGCGAGCCGGTCGCTTATCCCACCGGACCTGTCATTTTCGGCGAACCGGGCACCAACGGCCAGCATTCGTTCTATCAGCTCCTGCATCAGGGCACGGACGTCGTTCCGCTGCAGTTTGTCGGTTTCCGTAAGAATCAAGCGGGAATGGACGCGGACATTCAGGGCAGCACCAGCCAGCAAAAGCTGTGCGCCAATGTCGCCGCGCAGATCATGGCCTTTGCCTGCGGAAAGCAGGACAAGGATCCCAACAAGAGTTTTGATGGCGGTCGGCCCTCCAGCATCATTATCGGTGAGCAGCTGACGCCGGAATCCCTCGGCGCGCTGCTGGCGCATTTTGAGAACAAAGTGATGTTCCAGGGCTTCTGCTGGAACGTGAACAGCTTCGACCGGGAGGGCGTGCAGTTGGGCAAAGTGCTGGCCAAGCGAGTGCTGGCACACGAAACCGACGGTGCGCTGAAGGCCTACAGCGAACTGCTGAACATCTGATCCGTTCCCTGCCGAAACGGCCCCCGCCCCTATGGCTCCGATTCAAAACGCTCCCGTCTGGGGAGCGTTTTTTCGATGAGGTGTGCCGAATGTAGATCCTGCGGCCGGAAGACGGCACCTTGTGTTCCGGGCGGGATCGGAAGAAGGGCTTTTGCATGCGCAATAAGGGCCGTCAGCAATTCCCCGTATACACATATTCCAGCGTTTCAGAGGCGATCCTTGCCAGATATTTGACGATCCGCACATCGGTCGCCTTTCGATCCTGCATGTGAAACCTGGGGAAGAACCGGGAGATATGGAGAGGGATGCTGTCCCCGTCCGGGTTTCGTAACCGGCCGACCCATCTTGACAGTTCCCGCATCTCTTCTTCGCCGTCGTTTTCGCCGGGAACGATCAGGGTCGTCAGCTCCACGTGACAAGTCTTCACCGCCGTCTCAATGAACGCCATGACCTGCTGCCGATCGCCGCTCAGGACTTTGCTGTAGTAACGATTGGTGAATCCCTTCAGGTCAAGGTCGGAAAGAACAACCCGAAGGCGGCTGAGATCGAAGCAGACAACGCCGCGCGGCAGGACTGGAACAAAACGGCGGATATGGCGCTGGTATCTGGGATCGAAGAATCAAAGATCATAGAGATCAGAAATTAACACGTCTATGACGAGGCCACCCGGTCCGTGCAAAAGCACGGCTGGCTGCCGGGACTGTTCCGGGGGATCATCCAAAAGGCAAAGGAGATCTTGATGGGATTGATCCGGGAGACAGAGGTCCCGCCCAAACCTACGCTGTCCGTTGATATGGCGGAGTGCCGCAAGATGCAGAAGCTGATGGTCAAGGTACAGGACGAAGCCAGGGCGGTCAGGCAGCTCATGCACGGAGAGCTGCCGAAGCTTGAAAAGCAGCTTGCCGAAACGACAGGGCTGTTCAAGGGCAAGGAGCGCAAGGCCCTGCAAGAAAAGATCGCAGGCGTACAACAGGAGATCGACCGCCGGATGGACCGACTGCCCGGTATTCTGAAAGCAGATGGCTATCCCGACATACAGGCCTTCAAACGGCTGTATGACGAGGCTACGATCCTCGTAGAGCAGTACAACCGTGATCTGGCCGTATGGGAGCGGCAGGTCCACGGAGAGCCGCGGCCCCAGCAGGCACCGCCTGAAAAAGAGAGTATCCGAAAGAAGCTCCGGGAGATGGAGGCGGAGGCCAAGCGCCGGAACGACGCACGGCAGCAGCAGATACGGCCTCGCAGCCCACGATTATGACAGAGGACGCTAAGACAGAAAAATACACCGCAGGAGCCCCTGCGGTGCATACATAGAAACGCCCAGCAAGTTTGAGGCTTGCAGGGCGTCAGACGGTTAATGAGAGTTTCATATGGTACCCCGGGCCTATTCCTGGTAATCAAGGTTATCACAACTCT
>JAFZVM010000103.1 GCA_017617795.1 Oscillospiraceae bacterium | reverse complement strand
GCCGGTCCCTGCGTATGTATAACAGGCGAAGCCTGCGGTATTTCTTTTAGCCCACAAGCCTGGTGAGCAGCTCGCTTGCGGTTCCCGCGTCCAGGGGGCCGTAGCCCAGGGCGCCGGAGATGAGGGGCACCGCAATGGCTACAATCACCACGAACACAAGGGACGGGACCCAGCCCTCCTTTACCATGTCTCCGATGGTGTAGTACCGGAAGCTGTAAGTAAACATGGGCACGGCGTCCGTGGGGAGCAGGAAGGTGACGCCGCTCCAGAAGGCCGTGATGATGGCAAGGGCAACGGGAGACGCCCCCGCCTGCAGAGCGAGGATGATGATGGGGGCAACGGCGAAGCCCGCCACGGCGGGGCCGGAGGGGCAGAGCCAGTGCAGCACGCAGATGAGGGCGGAAACCGCCAGGCAGACCACGAGGGGAGACCAGGCAGCCGCTCCGCCCAGAATGGTCTGTACGATCCAGTTGGCCGCGCCGGTGGCCAGGCAGGCGTCCGCCATGGCGCCAACGCCGCCGACCAGGAAGGTGCCGTCCCAGCCGCCGTTATCCATATAATCGTGCCAGGAGATGACGTCGATGCCGGGGATCATAAAGAGGCAGGTGCCGCAGAGGGCCACCACGGTGGTGTTGAAGATGGGGATCCAGGTGCTGAGGATCCAGGTGATGAACATCAGAACCACCACGCACAGGCACTTGATCTCACGGGTGGTCAGGGGGCCGGAGCCGGAGACCATCTCATGGGCCACGGTGAGGGCGTTCTCGTCGATCTTCTCAGGCTTGTAGAAGAGGCAGATCCACAGTGCGAAGAGGATGGCGCAGACGATGCCGATGGGGTAGCCCACGATCATCCAGTCCAGGAAGGTGACCCGGATGCCGATATCCTCCAGGGCGTTGATGGCCACGATGTTGGTGGGGCCGCCGGCGGGAGTCATGAAGCCGCCGATGACGGAGCCCGCGGGGATGGCGATCATCAGGCAGCGGCCCAGGTTGGTGGTGCCGGGCTTGGGATCCCCGTTGGCCTTCATGATGGCGATGCCCAGAGAGGCGAACAGAGCGCAGGTGGGCATGTTGGACATGATGGAGCTCAGGACCGCGGTGCCCAGGGTGAAGCCCAGGACCAGCTTGCGGGGGTTGTTCTTGGACCATGACAGGATCGCGCCTGCCATCCGGTTGGGGATGGTGGTGGAAGCCAGGGCCGTGGTGATGGACATGGTACCGATCATGAAGAAGAACACGCTGCCGCCGAAGCCCTTGAACATATCCCGTGGGGTCATAACGCCCAGGAACGGCAGCATGCAGCACAGGAGGATGGTGGTGACGGCCATGTTCATGGCCTCCGACACCCACAGCACCAGCGCTGCGATCATGATCGCCAGAGCGGTGAGACCTTCACGGCTCAGTCCCTCCGGCAGGGGAAGCACCCTGGAGAGGATCACGATCACCGCGGCGATCGCGAGCATCAGCAGGGACCTCTTTTTGTTTTGTGGCTTTTCGTTCGCCTTTGCCATACTTCTCTTTCCTCCGTCTATTTAAATTTCACACTTCGCCGATGTAGATAACTGCTGTAAAACAACTTAAATACTAGCAAAATCCGGTGCCTGTGTCAAGGGAAACGGGGCAGATTTCCCCCGCTTCGCACCTCCTCAGGCCGCCTCCTCCGCACCGAAGATGGTATCCAGATAGGCGGGATCCAGTTTCTTCGTAAAAGCGCTGACGATGGGGGTCACGATCAGGGGCAGGACCGTGGCCACGGCGCAGGCGTTGACGGTGGTGCAGTACGGTGCCAGGGCGGGGAACGCCGCCTTGACCAGTGTGGGGATCAGCAAGGCGCAGGCCAGGCCCACGATGCTCCCGGCAATGGCTCCGGCTTTTGTTACCGTCTTCCCCAGGGTGCCGAAGACGTAGGGAGCCAGGAAGAAGCCGGAGATGGCGCCCCAGGCCAGGGACTGGATGCTGGAGATCACCCCCAGATTCAGAAGGGCCAGCACCAGGGCCGCCAGCATGAAGAGCACCGTGCAGACCCGCAGGAGAAGGGTGGTCTTCTGCTCGCTCAGATCCTTCAGGAAATAGCCCTTGAGGAAGTCCATGCCGATGGCGGCGGCGGAGGACAGGACCTGGGAGGCCAGGTGGGACATGGAGGCGGACAGGACCAGGAGCATGATGATGGAGAGGCAGACCTGCCCGATCAAATCGTTGCCGAAGATCTTGGTGAGCATATCCGGCACCAAGACGTTGGTCCCGCCCGCGGGGAGCTCAGAATAGAACAGATGGATGAAGAGGCCGGGGATGTGGACGCCGGTGATGATGATGAAGCCCAGGACGGTGCAGACGATGGCCCCGGTGCGCACCAGCTTCGCGTCCTTGATGGCAAAGAACTTGGTGGCCATCTGGGGCAGGCCGTTGGGGGCCCAGGAGGTCATGATCACAAAGGGGATGACCCCCAGGAGCAGGCCCGCATTGCCATTGAATCCGAAGTTTACGATATCCCGGCCGGTGGCCGTGACCCCGGCGGAATTCACAAAGGGCTCGATCTCCCGCAGGCGGCGGAGGCCCTCCGCCAGGCCGCCCACCTCCTTGGCGCTGAGGGTGGCCACAGCCAGGATGATGCCGCCCACCACCATGATGCCCCCCTGGAGCACGTCGATCTTGGCGGCGGCCTTATATCCGCCCACCACCAGGTTCACGGTGGCCAGCACCGCCATGACGATCACCGCCCCGATATAGGGCAGATTGAAGACCCGGGTGAACATATAGGAAAGGCTGGAGAACACCGCCGCGGTGTAGGGGATCATGAAGAAAAACAGCACCAGGCTCCCCACCAGCTTGAAATACTCGGTTTTATACCGGGCCCGGAGATAATCCGGCATGGTCTGGACATTCAGCTTCGCGCTGATGCGGCGGCTCCGGGTGCCCAGGAAGAACCACATGAAGGCGATGCTCAGAAGCACGTTGCCCCAGGCGTTCCACATGGCGCCGATGCCCCAGTCCCAGCCCACCTTGCCGGCATTCACCATGCAGACGCCGGAGATATAGGTGGCGGCGAAGGAGAAGGAGGTGACCACCGGGCCGATGCTCCGGCCGCCCAGGAGGAAGGACTCCTTCCCGCCTCCGGCGCTCTCCTTCCGGGTCCTGAGTCCCACGATGAGGATGAATGCGACGTACGCCGCCACAAAGATGTACTTGATCGCAGCCATGACGGATCCTCCTTGCTTTTCATGAACATACTTTGTATTTTACACCTCCCGGGCCGCTTTGCCAATGGGAGAATCGTTTTTTGTCCGGTTGCGCCTTCCCGCCAGTCAATGCTATACTGGAGCCGCCGGGAACAAAACGGCGGGGGTCCGGGATCCGCACCGATCCCTTCGGACAGCGGGGAACCTTCGGCCGGATCGAACGTCTGAAACAATATGGAACGTACCACTCCGGGAGGAGAATTTCTTTGCATAGGAGGGACCTGCCATGCGAAAAGCGATCTCCTTTTTCCTGGCCGCCGTGCTCCTGCTGGGGCTGGCCGCCTGCGGCAGCAAAGAAGAAACAGCCCCCAATACGGAAAACAGTCTTTCAGACTATACTCAGCCGCCGGAGCTGCGGGTCGTCTGCGGCGAGCATGAGGTCACAGCGGAGCTGACTACCTATACCTGGATGCGCCGGAACCCGGACGGTCCCGGTACGGGGATCAATGCGGATGGGATACACCCGCTGCAGATGCTGGACAAGGAAGGGCGGCTCTATCTGACGCCGCTGCCGGTAACGGCTGGGGCTGCGGTCGAGCTGGTATTCCCGCTGACGCCGGATGTGATCGATGTACGCTGCTGGCCAGAGGAAATGGCTCATGCCTGGTTTGCGGATCACGGGTCCTTTGACGCCTCTCTGGAGCAAGCGGAGGAGCTGACGGTGACCGACGGCCGTATTGCGCCGCCTGCGGACGGAAACTATATCTATGAAGTCACCGCCAAATGGGGCATATCCGGCGGCGCCGGAAACGGCGGAACGGCATATTACGGATTCTATACCGCACTGACCCCCTACCCGACGGCCGAGTCTGCTTCGAATCCTACTCCGGAACCTACCCCCGATCCCACCCCGGAGCCCACGCCCTTCCGCTTCACCCGGGAGAACTTCCCCCGGCTCAACGGTTCCACCTCCACGGTGCCACTGGCGGAGGCGGTTTGCAGCACCCTCCTGGGGGAGAGCCGGGAGGAGGTTTCGGACCTGGTGCAGTTCAGCAAGACCACCCAGGCCTATTATGAGCTCATCAATAAGCGGGCCGACCTGCTCATCATCGGGGAGGCCAACGCCGACGTGCTGGCGGAAAAAGAAAAGCAGGGCTTTGAATGGCTGAAAACCCCCTTCGCCACGGATGCCTTTGTCTTCGTGGTGAACGAGAATAATCCCGTGGATTCCATAACCGTGGAGGAAGCCAAGAAAATCTATACCGGGGAGATCACCAACTGGGCGGAGCTGGGTGGAAACGATGTTCCCATCATCCCCTTCCAGCGCAATAAAGAGGCGGGGAGCCAGACCCTCATGGAGAAGCACATCATGCAGGGCACTCCCATGATGGAGGCCCCCACGGACTATATCATCGCCAGCATGGGCGGACTGATGGAGGCGGTGAAGAGCTATGACAACTCCGCCGGGGCCATCGGCTACAGCGTATACTACTACGCCGAGGAGATGAAGGCGGCCCAGGGGTTGAAGCTTCTGAAGCTGAACGGGGTGGAACCCACCCCGGAGACCATCCGCTCCGAGGAATACCCCGTCGTGAATCCGAAATATGTGGTGATCTCCGCAAAGAAGCCAGAGGATTCTCCCACCCGGCGGCTCTATGACTGGCTGCTCTCCGAGGCGGGGCAGCGGCTGATCGCCGCCGAGGGCTACGTCTCCATCCTGGAGATCGAACCCGAGACCAGAGAATTTGAACTTGTGGGCCATCCATGGGAAGGAGAGTGGGACGGACTGACACCTCTGGCGGAGCCGGAGACCGTGGTGGCCTATGCCGGGGAACGGCTGGCCTTCCGCTGGCCCAGCACCAACGGCTGCCTCTTCGGCCTCATGACCCGGGAGGGAGAGGCGCTGACCCCCGCCGTTTACGGCAGTATCCATTTGCCGGTCTATCACCCGCCCTTCGGCGGAAGTTCCCGGAGGCTTCCGGTATATGCCCTGCGGCAGGGCAGCGGCGAAACCGGGGAACGGAGCGAGCCGGAGAGCGCCTACACCCTGGCAGCTATGGACCTGAGTTGGGTATACCCGGGTACCTGGCGTCAGGTGCTTCCCGGCCCGGACTTCCTCCTGCTCCTGGGACAGGATCGGGTGGAACAGGTCTCCCTCTCCGGGGAACGAATGCAGAGCTGGGACTATGAAGAGGCAGGACTGACACCCTATGTCTCCTATCTGTTTCTGTCCTTCTTCGACAGTCTCACCGGCCAGGTCGTCGAAAACATGCTCTGCGTGAATGAATATGACATGGACAGACCGGACCCTATGGCGGTCCTGTTCCGCCTGGAGGACGGGACACTGGAGGAAAAGCGCTGGAGCGAGCTGATGGATCTGGGAGAGGGAG
Organism: Oscillospiraceae bacterium; assembly: GCA_017617795.1. Classification (GTDB taxonomy): domain Bacteria; phylum Bacillota; class Clostridia; order Oscillospirales; family Oscillospiraceae; genus UBA1774. Next base: position 1,068 of record JAFZVM010000103.1, on the reverse strand, counting down.
ATCAGCAGGTGCATTGGTGCGTGAACGCGGAGGAGGATGGCTGCCGCCTGAGCCGGGGGGATGAGAGCCTAACCCTGCCGGTGCCTGCCGTGGATGATTATGCTTATCTCTGGGGCGACCTGGTACTCTTCGAGCTTTCCGGCCGTCTGTTCCTCAAGGACGGCACGGAACTCCTGCCCAAGGAAGAGGGAGAGCCGGACCGCAGTCTGGACGGTGAGTACGGTCTGTATGACCTGGAGGAGGGGGATCTGCTGATGCTGAACGTCTATCGGGAGGGCACCGCCCTCACCCGGTTCATCCGCTCCGACGGCACCGTGCTGGAACCGACGCTGGAAATGAGCACCCGTTTTGAGGACCTGAGCTTTGCTACCGGCTCCCAGGGCATCATGGGTATTGTGGAGCTGAGCCGGGCCAGCTACTACCGTGCGGACACGGGAGAGTGCATCTTCCGCATCCCCTTCTCCTATGAGGCGGACTGAGGACCGGCCTCAGGGCAACGGCGATAATACAAGAAGCTCCGGCGCGTTCGCAAGGAACGCGCCGGAGCCGTTTTTGTTCGGGTATTTCGTTATCGCGGGAACCGGGGCTGGCGGCGGGAGACGGGCTTCCCCAGGATCTCCGTCCATACGACGACCCGGCGGAGCTGATGGGCTCCGATCCTGGACCGGTCGGTATTGGCGGGACGGGGAGCGTTATTCGCCCGCTTCGTCATTTCTGCACACCTTCATCCGCAATGGATTCCCGCATCCGGGTATCGGAGATGACGTTCTGCATGTTGTAGTAGTCCATGACGCCCAGCTTGCCTTCCCGCAGGGCCTGGGCCATGGCCATGGGCACCTCGGCCTCGGCTTCCACTACCTTGGCCCGCATCTCCTGGGTCTTGGCCTTCATTTCCTGTTCGCCGGCCACGGCCATGGCCCGGCGCTCCTCCGCCTTGGCCTGGGCGATCTTCTTGTCCGCCTCGGCCTGGTCCGCCTGGAGCTGTGCGCCGATGTTCCGGCCCACGTCGATATCCGCGATGTCGATGGAGAGGATCTCGAAGGCGGTGCCCGCCTCCAGGCCCTTGCT
>JAFZVM010000102.1 GCA_017617795.1 Oscillospiraceae bacterium | reverse complement strand
TTGACGAAACCGTGCTGTCGATGCTAGACTTGTCATGGAAATTCAGCCCTTTCATGGCAGTTGTTTGTGTGGCAGCTACATCTTACCATGTTCGAGTTGAATTTCCCTTTTTATTTGTCTCCCATCATTTGTACCATATCACTGACAGCCCGGATCGCGCAGCAGGGCTTTACGCCGGCGCGGATTTGGTGTATCCTAACGGCGTACCCATCGGTGCAATACGCTTTGTAAACCAAGGAGGACCGTTCCCTTGAAACGCTTGATCCCCTTTCTGCTGATCGCCGCCCTGCTCATGGGGCTCCTGGGCGGCTGCGGCGTCGTAAACTCCCAGGACGTGCTGGACCTGGCAAGCGACGTGCTGGAGGAGGTGCTCACGGAGACGCCCGAACCGGGAGGTCTGGTCCTGGAGACGGCTGGACCGGCGGACACGCCTGCGCCCACCCCAAAACCCGCAGAGACGCCTTCCCCCGAGCCGACAGCGGAGCCCACGCCGGAACCGACGCCGGTGCCAACGGCTGAGCCTACGCCGGAGCCCACACCCGAGCCCACGCCTCAGCTGGCGGAGGACGGCAGCTACACCTCCAAGGAGGACGTAGCCCTGTATATCCATCTCTACGGGCACCTGCCGGACAACTTCATCACCAAGAAGGAAGCCCAGAAGCTGGGCTGGGGAGGCGGCTCTCTGGAGCCCTACGCCCCGGGCAAGTGCATCGGAGGAGACTACTTCGGCAACTATGAAGGCCTGCTGCCGGAGAAAAAGGGCCGGAAATACACGGAATGCGACATTGACACCCTGGGCGCGAAATCCCGGGGAGCGAAACGGATCATCTTTTCCAACGACGGTCTCATCTACTACACGGACGACCACTACGAAAGCTTCGAGCTGCTGTACGGGGAGGAATAAGGGATGAAGGAAGTGATCCTGGACGGGGCGCGATGCACGGATCGGAAGAAGACCTGCGCTGCGCTGGCCCTGAACTGCGGGTTTCCCGAGGAATGCGGACATAACCTGGACGCTCTGCACGATCTGCTCACCGCCAGTGGTGAGGATATCCGGCTGACTATCCTGCATCCGGAAGAGCTGGAGCGGGGGCTTGGGCAGGATTATGCCGCCCGTCTGCTCCGCATGCTGCGGGATTCGGCCGGGGAGAACGAGCATATCACCCTCCGCATCGAGCGGACGGATAATGGGAAAGGACGGACTGAAGCCATGACTGTGGAAAACGCAAACGCTTACGGCAGTGAACTGGAGCAGCGGCTGCTGCTGCGCTATTCCCCCATCGCGCTGAAGCTGCTGTATTCCGAGGATGAGATCCCGGAGGGGACCATACGTCCCGTGCGGGACGAGGGGAACCGGCTGGCCATGTGCCAGGCTTTCGCCCTGGTGCGCCGGAACCGGAAGGCTTACACCATGCTGAAGGACGACCACTGGTGCGTATGGCCCCTGGTCTCCTATAAGATCTGCCCCATGGAGGACGAGGATTACGTCTATATGGGCACAAAGTTCTTCATGAAGGATCCCCAGCGGGGAGTCAAATTCCTGCGGGAAGAATATCCCTTCCTGAAGGGCGAGGCGCCCATCGGCTTCTCCATCGCTCCCCTGCGGAGCTGCACCTTCGTGCCGGATATCGTGTGCATCTACTGCACCCCCGCCCAGATCCGCAGCCTGCTGATGGCCACCAAGTACATCACCGGGGATATGCTGGACTTGACCCTGGACCCGGTGGACTCCTGCGTGCACTCCAGCATTCCCGTGCTCAACGGCAAGGATTTCAACATCACCTTCCCGGATCCCGGAGAATACGAGCGGGGCCTGACGGACGAAAACGAAGTGATGTTCACCCTGCGGAGCGAACGGCTGCAGGAGCTGGTGGAAAGCCTGGAGCGCTTCGACAAGATCGGCATGGGCTTCCAGAAGCTGCGGATGGAAATGAGCATGAATTTCCCCCGCCCCCCCTTCTACGAGGAAATGTTCAAGAAGTGGGGTCTCGCCACCGGTCCCCTGTGGGGTCAGAAGGGCCCTGCAAAGCCCATCGAATAACGGGCAGAAATACGCTCCCCCGGGGCGGCAGACGCCGCTCCGGGGGAGATCTTTTTCACTTCTCCGCTCAGCTTTCGTAATCGCTGAAATTGGTGTTGATGAGCTGCTCCAGAGCCTCAACGGCCTCCTGCTCATCCGGACCATCCGCGGCAATATCCATGGTCATGCCCTTGATGATGCCCAGGGAGAGAACGCCAAGCAGGCTCTTTGCATTGATCCGCCGCTCATCCTTTTCGATCCAGATGCTGCTCTTGAACTCATTGGCCTTCTGGATGAAAAATGTCGCCGGCCGGGCATGAAGACCGACCTGATTGTTGACGGTTACAGTCCTGATGTACACTGGCTACACGACCTTCTTTTCTGAATTATTTGCCCTTTATGGTTTGATACTTTACCAAAAAAAACGGGTCCAGTCAAGCCCATACGCCGCTTTTCTCATCGGCTGTCCTGCCGAAAATCAGCGCCTTTCAGGCCTTGATTTCGGCGATTGTGACCCCATCTTCCCCTTCGCCGTATCTCCCGATGCGGAAGCTGCGCACATCTCCGCTGCGGCGCAGGTAATCCTGCACCGTTTTCCGCAGCGCGCCGGTGCCTTTGCCGTGGATGATCCGCACGGTATTCAGCTTCGCCATCCTGGCGCTGTCCAGATACCGTTCCAGCATGAGCAGCGCCTCCTCGCCGGTGAGTCCCCGGAGATCCACCTCCGGACTGACGGAAAGATTGCGGAGCTTGGATTCCGTTTCCCGCAGGAATTTCTTTTTATCCGGAGACGCGCTTTCCGCCAGCTTGACTTCCTCCGTCTTGGCCGTCACCCGAAGGATGCCCGCCTGGAGGGTCAGAGCACCGTCTGCGCCGACGGTCAGGACCGTGGCGGGAGTGCCCAGTTTTTTCAGGATCACCGTATCCCCCGGCTTCAGCGGTCTGGCGAGGGGGGTATTGTCCTCCTCCTCCGCTTCCTGCCCGGTGCCCAGCTGATCCTGCGCTTCGTTGAGACGGCGCACCAGCTGCACCTTGGCCTCGTTCACCTGCTGGACGTTCTCCGCCTTCACCGCAGCCTTCCGCAGTTCGTTCAGTTCCTCAAAGGTCTCCTCGGATACCCGGCGGGCCTCCCGCAGCAGACGGTCCGCTTCCCGCCTGGCGTTGACGCCCGCTTTGTTCCGTTCCTCCTCCGCCTTGGCCCGGAGCTGGGCGGCGCTGTCCGCGTCCGCTCTGGCCTGGAGCCGAAGGCTCTCCGTCTCCTCCTGGGCCTGCTCCAGCTTTTTCCGCTCCGTCTGCAGCAGGGCCAGGACCTGTTCGAATTCCGCCTGCTCGCTGTTCATCCTGCCCCCGGCGTCCTGTATGATCTCCTCCGGAAGCCCCAGCCGCCGGGAGATCTCGAAGGCGTTGGATTTTCCCGGGATGCCCATCAGCAGCCGATATGTGGGGCGGAGGGTCTCCACGTCGAATTCGCAGGAGGCGTTCATCACCCCCGGAGCGGTGGTAGCATAGACCTTCAGCTCCGCATAGTGGGTCGTGGCGGCGATGCAGGCGCCCTGCTTCCGGGCATACTCGATGATGGAGATGGCCAGGGCTGCGCCTTCGCTGGGATCCGTGCCGGCGCCCAGCTCATCGAATAGCATGAGGGTATCCTCCTCCGCCTCCTCCAGCATCCCCACGATATTGCGCATGTGGGAGGAAAAGGTAGACAGGGACTGCTCGATGCTCTGCTCATCCCCGATATCCGCCAGGACCTTCCGGAACAGGGGCAGGGCGCTACCGCTCTCCGCCGGGATATGGAGACCGCAGGCGGTCATGACGCTCAGCAGCCCCAGAGTCTTCAGGCTCACCGTCTTGCCGCCGGTATTGGGGCCGGTGATCACCAGGGTATCGAAATCGCCCCCCAGGGCAATATCGATGGGGACCGCGCTGCCCTGATTCAGCAGGGGATGCCTTGCCTTCCTCAGCTGCAGACGGCCGTCATGGGAAAGGATGGGTTCCTCGCCCCGGAGGCGGTAACTCAGCTGCGCCTTGGCAAAGATCAGATCCAGCCGGGCCATGCAGTCGAAATCGCAGACGATATCCGATTCAAAGTTGGCGGCGTCGGCGCTGAGCTCCATGAGGATGCGCTCGATCTCCTTCTTCTCCTTGGCCTGCAGCTCCCGGATCTCGTTGTTGGCCTGCACCACCTGCATGGGCTCCACGAACAGGGTCTGGCCGCTGGAGCTCACGTCATGCACCAGTCCTCCCAGCGCGCCCTTATGCTCCGCCTTCACCGGGACCACGTACCGGTCCGACCGCATGGTGATGATGGGATCCTGCAGCACCTTGGCATAGGTGGGAGAAGTGATGATCTTGTTCAGCACGTCCCGGATCTTGGCGCTGGCCGCCCGCATATGCCGCCGGATGCTGGCCAGCTCGCTGCTGGCGGCGTCGGCGATCTCCTCCTCCCCCACGATGGAGAGGGTGATCTTCTCCTCCAGGAATTTATTGGGGATCAGGGCGCCGAACAGCCCTGTCAGGCATCCGGCCTCCTCCCCCGCCCAGCCCTTCAGCTGACGGGCGGCCCGCAGGACGCCGGCGATATCCAGCAGCTCCCGGGTATTCAGCATCCCGCCCAGCCTGGCCCGGGCCAGGCTCCCGCTCACCGGGCGGATATCGCAGAGGGGCGCGGTCCCCTTCAGCGCCACCAGCCGTTTTGCGTCGGTGGTCTCCCGCAGCCGATCGGCCACCTCCGTATCGATATCCGACGGACGCAGCTCCAGCGCCGCCTCCTTGGCGGCGGAGCACACCGCCTCCTCCTGGAGCATCCGCAGCACGCTGGGCAGCTCCAGGGTCAGGAGGGATTTCTCATAGAGTTTGTTCATTTCTTTCATGGGCTTACTCTCTCAGGTTTTGATCTTCTTATAATAATCCAGCGTGGAAAAACGCCGTTCCATCTGTTCCTGCACGTAGCGTTCCGCCGCGCTGCCCAGCCTTTTTCCCGCTTCCTCTCCCAGGGAGAAGGCAAACACCCGGCTGTCCGGCGCGGACAGGATATAGCGCAGGGCTTCCAGGGACGCCGGGAGCAGAGGCGCGGGCAGGAGGGCGTTTCCCGCCGCACAGTCCCGGCAGTACACGGAGCCGCCCCGGAGATCCAGCATCGGATCCTCCGGCGTTTCCCTGCCGCATACGGCGCAGCAGTCCGTTTCCGGCCGGTACCCCAGCAGGGACATGAGGCGGATCTCGAAAGCGGCCTTGACCAGCGCGGGGGATTTCTTCCCCTCGGAAAGGAGCCACAGGGCGTTCAGCCCCAGGGCAAGCTCCCCTTCGGCGGCCTCCTCCCCTTCGGGACAGGCGGCGTCCAGCAGCTCCAGGAAATAGGCCCCCAGGGCATAGACCTCCACGTCCGCCGTCACGCCGGGAAACAGGCTGATGGTGCTGGCCTCGTTCAGATAGAACCGGTCCCGGCTCTCGGAAAGGGTCATCTCCGCATAGGCGAAGGGCTGACTGGCCGCGGCGATCCGGCTGCTGCGCCGGAGGGCTCCCTTGGCGGAGACGGTGATCTTTCCCCGGCTGTCCGTGAGCACGGTGAGGATCCGGCTGCTCTCCTGATAATCCGCCGCCCGGAGCACCAGCCCCTTCAGCACCAGGTTAGCCATCGTAGCCGAAGTTTCGGAGCATGGCGCCGCTGTCCCGCCAGTTCTCTTTCACCTTGACCCAGCTCTGGAGGTAGACCTTCGATCCCATATAGCGTTCCACGTCCCGCCGGGCCATCTGGCCGATCTTTTTCAGCATCGCGCCGTTTTTGCCGATGATGATCCGCTTGTGGCTCTCCTTTTCGCAGTAGATGGTCACGTCCAGGTCGATGATCCCGTCCTCCTCCCGCTGGGTGAAGCGGTCCACCTCCACGGCGGTGCCGTGGGGGATCTCCTTATCCAGGCAGTACAGGAGCTTCTCCCGCACGATCTCCGCCACGATCTGCCGGTCCGGCTGATCCGTGACCATGTCCTCGGGAAACAGCTGGGGTCCGGGCTGGGCCAGGCCGGCCAGGATATCCAGGAGCTCCTCCACCCCTTCCCCGGTCTTCGCGGAGATGGGGATGATCTGCAAAAAGTCCGCCGCCTTCGCGTAGCAGTCCATGACCGCCAGCAGCTCTTCCTTCTTTACGGTATCGCACTTGTTGATGAGCAGGATGAGGGGCGCGCCGGAGGCCTGTCCCATCCGGATCAGCGCTTCCTCCTGCGGTCCCACGTTGGGAATGGGCTCCACCATCAGAAGGATGGCGTCCACATCCCCGGATACGCTCTCCTCCACCACCTTGCTCATGTAGGTATCCAGGCGGTTCTTGGGTTTATGGTAGCCCGGGGTATCCAGGAAAACCAGCTGGGCGTCCCCATGGGTGCAGATGGCGTAGATCCGGTTCCGTGTGGTCTGGGGCTTATGGGAGACGATGGCGATCTTCTCCCCGGCGATGGTGTTCGCCAGGGTGCTCTTCCCCACGTTGGGCCGCCCGGCGATGGTGAATACTCCCGTACGTTCAATGCTCATAGGTGCATCTTCCTCATGATGATCTCTTCCCGCTCCCGCATCTGCCGTTTCTGCTCTCCCTCGTCCAGATGGTCGTACCCCAGGAGATGGAGAACGCTGTGGGCGGTGAGGTAAGCGGTCTCCCGCTTGGGCCCGTGGCCGTATTCTTCCCCCTGGCTATGGATCCGATCCAGGTTCAGGGCCATGTCTCCCAGAGGCAGGCGGCCGGAATCCGGATCCGCTTCCCCCTCCGCCGGGTCGAATGCTCCGGCGGTAAAAGTGAAGGCCGGAAAACTCAGCACGTCCGTGGCGGAATCCACCTGCCGCTGCTCCCGGTTCAGCTCCCGGATCCCCTCGTCATCCGTGAACAGGACGCTCACCTCGCAGGGCACCCGCACCCCTTCTTCCTTCAGGGCGGCGCGGATGGTCCGGCGCACCAGGAGGGAGGCCCAGGCCGGGGCTTCCCCGGTAAAGTATACCCGGACCCGCTGCCTCATCCGTTTCTCCTCCGGTAGGGCGGCCGCTCCGGGGTCCTTGTCTTCTCGAACCGCTCATAGGCTTCGATGATCCTCTGCACCAGGGCGTGGCGCACCACGTCTTCCCCGGTGAGGCGGCAGATCTCGATGCCCTCGATATTCTTCAGGATGTTCATGACTTCCTTCAGGCCGCTGACCTTGTCCTTGGGCAGGTCGATCTGGGTGATGTCCCCGGTGATGACCGCCTTGGAGCCGAAGCCGATCCGGGTGAGGAACATTTTCATCTGCTCCCGGGAGGTGTTCTGGGCCTCATCCAGGATGATGAAGGAGTCGTCCAGGGTCCGGCCGCGCATATAGGCCAGGGGGGCGACCTCGATGCTCCCCTTCTCCACCAGCTGCTGGTAGGTCTCCGGACCCAGCATATCGAACAGGGCGTCGTACAGCGGACGGAGATAGGGATCCACCTTGTTCTGCAGGTCCCCGGGCAGGAAGCCCAGCTTTTCCCCCGCCTCCACCGCGGGCCGGGTGAGGATGATGCGGCTGCATTCCTTGGCCCGGTAGGCGGTGACCGCGCAGGCCACGGCCAGGTAGGTCTTGCCCGTTCCCGCAGGGCCCACGGCCAGGGTGACGGTATTCTTCCGGATGGCCTCGATGTAGTTCCGCTGGCCCAGGGTCTTGGCCTTGATGGGCCTGCCCTTTGCGGTGACGCAGACCACGTCGTCCTGGATGCGGCTGAGCTGATCCAGCCGTCCGTCTTTGGCCAGCTTCAGCACGTAGCGGACGTTCTGGGTATTGACGGGCTCCCCCCTGGCGGCCAGCTTCATAAGGCCCTCGATGGTCTGCTCCGCGTAGGCGGCGGCTTCCTCGTCCCCGCTGATATGCAGCTCGGAATCCCGGTCCGTGATGCTCACCTGCAGCTCCTTTTCCAGAAGATGCAGATTCTCGTCAAAAGCGCCGAAAACGCTGATCAGGTTTTCCAGCCGGTCGATGCTGATGATACGCTCTGTCATGAACTCACTCTCTTCAGTACGGTATGACAGGTCAGCCCTCCCGCGCTTGGGTCAGGCCGATCTGCTGCAGACACTCCGCCGTCATGGTGAGGCGCAGGTACCCGTCCCCGGATTCCGCCATGAAGCTGCATTCCTCCGGCTCCGGACAGCCGCTCTCCTCCCGAAGCCAGCGGAGCAGGCGCTCCCGAAGGATCGCCTCCCCCAGTTCCGGATCCAGGGAACGGCGCAGCGGGGTATACTCCCGGTATTCCGTCCGGACCAGGGAGAGGGGCAGATAGCTCCCCAGCAGGGCAAGACGTGTCTCACCCTGTATTTTATCATAGGCCTCATAGGAAATTCCACCATGAAAGTAGAGATTGATGCGAAAATTGCAGATTTTCACAGCCCACCGCACCTTGCTGCGGCCGGTCTCCGCCTTCTCCCCATGCTCCAGCGGCAGGACTGCCTCCGCCTGATACCAGGTCCTGGCCCATATGTCGCCCATGGCGTGCACTTCCCGGGCGCCGTTCTGCAAATCCGTCAGGCCGCCCGTGATGAGCACCTCCCCTGCCAGCACCGCGTCCCCAGGCCTGACTTCTCCCTTCCCCTCCAGGACGCTCATGCGCTCCACCAGGCCGGTGCGGCGGGCGATCACGTCCGCGGGAACGTCCTCCTCCACCATCTCCGGCGGCTCCCGCCGCTCCCGCACGATCACCGTGGCCTTGCTGCCGCTGACCCGGACGGTGAGGTAGCTGAGCCTGCCCAGTTTTTCCTGCATCCGGCTGCGCACCAGCTCGTTGTCGATATGCATGCTGTTGTGGCCGATGCCCACGTCCAGCTCCTCCAGGGCGGCCAGGATCTCCGTCCGGCTCAGGGTCCGGTTCCCCACCACGTCGATCTCCCAGATCGTATCCGAAAGCCACAGCAGCGCCGCCAGCAGCAGCGCCGGAGCCAGGAGCAGACCGGCGTGGCCCCGGAAACGGCGGAGGAAATGGACCAGGCCCCGGCGGGCCAGCACCTCCGTCTCCACCCGGCGCTTCTCCGCCAGCTCCCTCAGGTCCCCCAGCCGGTCCCCCCGTACGTACAGGCGAAAACGGGAGCCTTCCTCCGCCCGGACCCGGGAAAAGGGGACGTCCGCCAGGGCCAGATCGTTCAGCAGCTCCGGCACGGCTTCTCCGGTGAGGCGCACCTCCGCCCCCTCCGTGATCCAATAGGCCGACCGCATCTCAGCAGACCAGCTCCAGGGCAAAGATCTTCCCCCGAAGCTGCAGTTCCCCGGCGGTCATGGCCTCCAGGGTGAGCCCGCTTCCCCGCACGTGGAGTTCGGCGCCGGAGCAGCGCACCACCACCAGCTCGGGACCGTAGGCGGCCAAACCCCGATGCTGCTCCACCCGCACCCGTTCCAGCCCCTCCAGTTCGATCCGGGGCAGCCCGGGGGCGAAAGCAAGGGGCAGGTCGCTCCCCCCGTCCAGTCTGCGCAGGAGTTTTTTGGCAAATCGCATTTCCACGCCCTCCTCCACATAGGGATGTCGTACCTCTATCCTAGCTTGCGGGAGGAAGGATTATGCGTTTTCGACGGCTGCTGACGAAATGGGAGCCCCTGCTGTTCCTCCTGGGGGCCGGGCTCCTCCTGGCCTTCCCAAGAGAGACCTCCGCCTGTGCTCTGGAGGGAGTGAAGCTGTGTCTCCGCAGCGTGATCCCCTCTCTGTTCCCCTTTTTTGTCCTCACCGCCCTGTTCCGGGAACGGGCCATGCCTCTGCGCCTGGGGAAGTTCCTGGCTCCTGTGTTCCGCCGCTGCTTCCGGCTCAGCGGCGCGGGGGGGAGCGTCCTGCTCCTGGGGCTGGTGAGCGGCTACCCCGTGGGGGCTGCCGCCGCCTCCGCCCTGTACCGCTCCGGCGGCTGCGGCAAGGAGGAGGCGCAAAGGCTGCTGATCCTCGCCAACAACTGCGGCCCCGCCTTTCTCCTGGGCATCCTGGGCGGCCGGGTCTTCGGCCGGACCGGCCCCGCCTTCCTCCTGCTGGCAATCCATATCGCCGTGACCCTGTGGCTGGCGGTCCTGCTGGGAGCCCTGCCGGGCCCGCCGCCGGAGGAGGAGATCCCGGAAGCCTCCCCCGCGCCCCTCTCTTCCGCCTTTTCTTCCGCAGTGCTGCAGGCGGGCAGTTCCGTCCTCATCGTCTGCGCCTACGTGGTCCTTTTTTCCGTTCCGGTGCGCTTTCTCCCGGAGCTCCCCCTGCTGCGGGGCCTGGTGGAGCTGACGGCGGGGCTATCTGCCATGAATGGCTTCAGCCCGGAAAACGCCGCCGCCGCCGCTTTTCTCCTTGGCTGGGGCGGGCTGAGCGTCTGCGCCCAGGTGCAGCGGCATGCCGGGGAGGCGGGCCTTTCCGCCGCGCCCTATCTCGCCGGGCGCTTCCTCCACGGGTTGGTCTCCGCCCTGGCCGCCTGGTGCTGCTTCACCCGTCCGCTCCTGCTGATCCCGCTGGGCCTGGCAGCGGCGACTGCCGCGATTCTTGTAAAAAGAGGTGGAAAACGGCAGCAAACCGGGGTATACTGTCACCGAGGTGAGTCATGTGATCTTTCGTAAAAACGTGGAACCCGCCTGCACCTACTGCAGACATTCCAGTCCCGCGGAGGAGGGCACCTGCATCTGTCTGAAACGGGGCATCGTCTCTGAGTGGGGCAGCTGCAGGCATTTTTCCTATGATCCCCTCCGCCGGGTGCCCGAATCCTCTCCCGCGCCGAAAACCGAGGGTCTGGATCAGGACGCCTTTTCCCTGGACTAGTCAAAAATCTACATACAGGAGGATCTTGCCATGGACGTGATCAAACTCATCACGCCGGACGTGAAACCCGGTGAATTCGCCCTGCCCGTCATGGACGTGAGCGGTGTGAAGCGCAAATACCTGGATATCCCCTATACCCCCGGCGGCGGGAACGACCAGAGCCTGGATATCTACCTGCCGGATGAGGGAGACGGGCCCTTCCCAGTGATCCTCTTCATCCATGGCGGCGCCTTCTGGGGCGGGGACAAGCGGGATTTCCAGTGCCTGTACCTCATGGACGGCATCCGCCGGGGCTACGCCGTGGTGAACGTGAACCACCGCCTCAGCCAGGTGGCCAAGTTCCCCCATTCCGTTTTCGACGTGAAGGCCGCCGTCCGCTTTCTCCGTGGCAACGCGGAGAAATACTGCCTGGATAAGGCCCGCTTCGCCATCGGCGGGGATTCCGCGGGCAGCTACTACGCCGCCATGCTGGGCACCAGCGCGGGTATCCCGGCCCTGGAGGATCTGAGCATGGGCTATCCTGAGGAGAGCAGCGCCGTGCAGGCGGTGATCGGTCTCTTCGGCGTATACGACCTGGTGAAGCAGTCCCAATTCACCGAGGACGCCCCCGCCACCCCCGGCGTACCCAAGATGGGGAACTTTGCGGACCAGTTCATGGGCCTCAACTGCCGGGAATACCCGGATCTGGTGAAGCTGGCCTGGCCGGGAAGCTACGTGCGGAAGGATTGTCCTCCCACTCTGATCCAGGCGGGCACCAAGGACGAGGTGGTGCCCTACGAGAACTCCCCGGACCTGGTGGAGAAGATCAATTCCGTCTGCGGTGAAGGCCGGGCCATCATGGAGCCCTTTGAGGGCCTCAGCCACGGCCACCCGGACTTCGGCAAGCCGGAGAACGTGGACCGGATGTTCGCATTCCTGGACAGCGTTCTGAAGAAATAAGCGGACATAACTGTCCCGGAGGGCTTTTGATGCCCTCCGGGTTTTTTGTATCAGGAGATGCCGAAGAGGGCGTTCAGGTACTCCGCCGCTTCTATGCTGAGCATCCCGCAATAGCCTGCATAGGTGTAGTCATACAGGAAGCCGCAGTTGGCGTCATAGATGAGCTTATCAATGGTCGCGCTGTCCGCCAGAACGATCTGCAGCCCCCGTTCCGTCCAATACCGGTATCCTTCTGGCGCAAAGCTGTAGGTCAGGAATCCGTATCGCTCCATCCTCCAGTTCATCGCTTCCTCGCTGCGCCAATCCCCCAGGGGACCGATCTCCGTCAGGTATTCGTAAACCTTGTCCAGTGTCTCCCGATCCTCCAGGACCCAGGTGTGCAGCCGGTCCTCCGGCTCCAACGAGTACGGATATGCATTATCGGTTATTCCGGGAGAGACGATCAACTTCCGGATGTCCTCCGGTCCGCTTACGCCGTAGACCTCTCGCAGCAGCTCCTCCGCCGTGCATTCCCCTCTGGCCCATTCATTCATCCCGGACAAGAACTCCCGGAAGATCCACAGGCGCAGGTTCCCTTCCCCATCCCGGCTGATGAGGTACTTCTTGCCCCGGAATCCCTTCACCCGGTACCATTCGTATTTCTCCGTTTCCGTCAGCTTTTCCCCCAGGAAGCCCGCCAGGGCGGGATTCTTCGAAGTGTGGGCAGGGCTGTGATACTTAGCCGCCCTCTCTCCCAGGGGAACCACCGCCCGGCTAAAACTGTAGACATCGTAGCTGATGCCGCCTCCTCCCAGGGCATAGCCGCCCTCGTCCCCGAACATGGGGTTCACCCGCATGAGCCGCTCCTGCACCGTCGCGGGCTCCACCCCGCCGTAGTCCTCCCCAAAGCGGGCCATCTCCCGCACAAGGACTTCGGTGAATTCGTCGAAGCCCTCCGGGCCGTCCCCGCCGGAGACTTTGTAGACGCTCCCGTCCCCGAAGCGCAGCTCCAGAGAGAAGTCCTGCTCCCCGCCTTTCGTCTCCCAGCCGTCCCAGGCCTCGGCGTGATATGCCCGGAAGATCTCCAGGAACCGGTCGAAAGGCAGGTCCTCCGCCTCCCCGGTGACGAAGATATCCGTACCCGGCTCCAGGATGCTTCCCGGGTGGTCCGTCAGCACCAGGGACCAGGTCCCCTTCTCCGCCGAAAGCTTCAGATTATACCGCTCATTTTTTCCAAAGAGATATTTCACCTTGAGTTCGACGCAGGGGCTCTCCGAAAAGGGCGTCGGGGTAGGATCCGGTACCGGAGCCTTTCCGGCGCAGGCGGCAGCCGAAAGGAAGAAAACCAGAAGGAAAATCAAATTGAATACGCGTCTTTTCATGGTTTACCCCTCCTTTTGCCCCCAGCCTACAATTTGACGCCGCGTCAATGTCAACAGGTTTTTGCAAAAAACTTCCCGGAGGACGTAAATTTCCTCCGGGAAGCGCTCTTTTTTCGGTTTTCAGCCCTTCAGAAGACCATCCACCAGCTCCCGGGCGGCCTGGACCCGCCGGCCGTGGCGCTCGATCAAAAAGGCGTTGGATTCGTCGATCTGCTCCTGGGTATAGCCCTGGTCCGCAAAATCCTCGAAGCGGTAGAGGATCACCGGGGTATCCCGCACGGCGATCCAGAGTTCGAGACCCGGCATGCGCTCCGCCTCGGCGAAGTATCCCATGGCCCGGTAAAAGCCCAGGGAGGTTTCATCCAGCAGGTAGATGAGCCGGTCCGGATCCTCCAGCTCCCCGTACAGCTTCCGCTCCCCCGCCTCGTCCGCCAGGGGGAAGGGCTCCACCTTCACCCGTACGACGCCCCTGCCGTTTTCCGGCACGGCCCGGGCTTCCACCATTTTCCCCACGGCGTCCGCCTGGGTCTGGTTCAGGGTTTCCGCGTACACGTAGGTGACGCGCATGTTCGTCCGGTCCTTTCCGGCGACGGAGATGACGGTGAGCACCAGAACGGTCAGGAGGAAAACGCCCAGGAAGAAATACCACTTGTAATAGACCCAGAAGACGTTTTCGAGCCAGTTTTCGAAGCCCATCTCCTTCATTCTGCCCTTCTTCGCATCGTCCATACGGATCCCTCCCTGCCGCTCATATTTGGTTCAGTTTACCACAGGGGCCTGATTCCGTCAATGCGGGAAAACTTCCCTGCGCCGGGGATAAGCGGAAATGCATAATATCTCTCCTTTGCCTTGACAAATAGTGTTTTTGCCGTTAAACTGACAAAGTATTATTTGTATCATCTTCCCATCAGCCCTCCGCGATGCAGAACTGCTCCCATCCGGCGGGCGCGGATGCGGAACACATATTCAGAAAGGATGACTCTGTTCATGGCAAACGAAAAATTCGTCAAGTTCGCAAAGGAAAAGAACTGGAAGAAGCTCGCCAAGATCGGCACCAAGAAGAATCTGCAGGACGTGATCGACGTGGCCGAAGCCTGCGGCTACGGACGCAGCGAAGAAGCCCGGAACATCCTCATCGATATTCTGGCCCGTCCCGAGCGGGAGGCGAAGATCGCCGCCATCAAGGGCCTCGGCGCTCTGCGGTACGATCCCGACAGCCAGACGGAAGCTCTCCGTCACTGCAATCCCGGCAACGATCCCGAGCTGGCCGACCTGATCAAGGCCTCCATCGACGCCCTGCGTGAGTTCACCCGGGAATCCAAGAAATAATCACCCTTTGAAAAAACCTCGCTGCCTGTGTCTGACACAGGCAGCGTTTTTCTGTTTTCGGTTATTCTTCCGGCTTCTCCTCCGCCTTTTCCTCCGGCGGGGAGATGATCACTTCCCCGTCCCGCATGGAGAGGCGGACGCGGTTGCCCTCCACCCCCATCTCCTGGAGGTACTCCGGCGGGATCTGCACCCGGCCGTTCCGGTCCAGGATGGCAAATTCCTCATGCCGGGTGAAATGCGCCTGGCCGGAGGTATCCAGGGTGACGATATCCGCCATCTTTCCGGCATAGTCCGTTTTCAGCACCCGTTCGGAGCTGATCTTGCCGTCCCGGATGGAGACCACCCGGTTCACCTTCTCCGCCACGCTCAGGTCATGGGTGACGATGACGATGGTGATGCCCAGGGTCTCGTTCAGCCGCTTGAAGGTATCGAAGATGTACGCCGCGGTCTGGGGGTCCACGGAGCCCGTGGGTTCGTCCGCCAGGAGGAGCTTGGGGTTGTTGGCCAGGGCGATGGCGATGGCCACCCGCTGCTGCTCGCCGCCGGACATCTCCTCCAGCCGGCTGAAGCGCTTATGGCTCAGGCCCACCAGCTCCAGCAGCTCCATGGCCCGCTGTTTTTTGGCGGATTCGCTGTTGGAAAAGAGCATGGGCACCTGGACGTTCTGCCAGGCCGGGAGATAGGGGATCAGGTTCCGGGCATTGTTCTGCCACACGAAGCCCACCACGTCCCGCTTGTACTTCACCAGCTCCGTATCGCTGAGGCGGAACAGGTCCAGCCCGTCCACGTACAGCCGCCCGGCGGTGGGGCGGTCCAGGCCGCCCAGCATGTTCAGGAAGGTGCTCTTGCCGCTGCCGCTGTTGCCGATGATGGCCATGAGTTCTCCCCGGCGCACCACGCAGTCCAGCCCCTGGAGGGCCATGACCTCGGTCTCGTCGGTTTTATAGATCTTTACCAGGTTGTCACACCGGATGATCACATCGTTTTCAGTTTCCATCCACGATCTCTCCGTTCTCCAGGGAATAGACCCTGTCTCCGATCTCCATAAAGCCCCGGTCATGGGTGGTCATGACGATGGTGACGCCCTGACTCTGGTTCAGCTCCTTGAAGATCTTCACCACCTGCAGCGCGGTGTTGGTGTCCAGCTCGCCCGTGGGCTCGTCCGCGAACACCAGCTTGGGCTTATGGGCGATGGCCCGGGCGATGGCCACGCGCTGCTGCTCGCCGCCGGACATCTCGCTGGGCAGATGGGACATGCGCTTCCCCAGGCCCACCAGCTCCAGACATTCCCGGACCCGCTCCTTCCGGTCTCCCTTCCAGCCCGCGAGCCGGAGGGCATAGTCCACGTTCTCCGCCGCGGTCATGATGGGGATCAGGGCGACGGACTGGAACACGAAGCCGATATCCTTCCGTCTGAGGCTGGTCCGGGCGGCTTCGCTCAGAGAACTCATGGTCTTGCCGTCGAACACCACCGTTCCCTCCGTGGCCTGGTCCAGCCCGCTGAGGATGTTCATCAGGGTGGTCTTGCCGCTGCCGGAGCGTCCCTTCAGGATGGTCAGCCTGCTGCGGGGCACTTCGACATCCACGCCCTTCAGCGCCCAGAACAGGTCGCCGCCGGGCACGGGGTAGCCTTTCTTGATTCCGGTACCGGTGAGGATCAATTCCGTATCCATGTTCTCGCCTCCCTTAATCCTCGCCCAGCTTCAGCGCCTGGGAGATCTTGATCTTCTTCACCAGCACGCCCAGGATCACCATACACAGGATCACCATGGCGGCTACCAGGCAGAGCAGGCGGGCCATATCTCCGCTGTCGGAGATGATCTGCAGGGGCAGGACCGTATCCGTGGAGGCGTAGGCCAGCTGCACCAGGGGCACATAGAGCTTGGAGGCGATGAGGCCCACAGCCACGCCCAGGGCGATGGATACGCCGGAGATGAACACCTGTTCGTTCGCCAGCATGCCCACGATCTCCCCCAGAGTCATGCCCATGGCCCGGAAGATGCCCATGAGCAGGGTCCGGCTCCGGATGGACAGGATCCAGTAGATCAGGAAGCCCACCGCGCACAGGAGCAGCACCACCACGAAGCACAGGGTGAGGATGCCGTTGGTCCCCTGGAAGATGGGGTCGTTCTTCAGCTCGATGAGCTGAGCCCGGGAATCCCGGAAGGTGGTGAACTTCACGCCGCTCTCCGCCGCAAAGTCATAGATGAAATCCGTGGAGTCCTTGGCCTTCATCCAGATCTGGTACGGGGTGATCCCCCAGTTGTTCTGGATGTAGCGCAGATGGGCCACCACCAGGAAATGGCTGATCTCCTTCGTGGAGCCGTCGCTGGCGGTGATGGTGGTCGTGGGATTGTAGCCCGGCCAGTAATCCACAAAGCCGTAGATGATGCCGTGGCACCGGTTCCCCTCCGCGCTGCGGTAATAGATGCTGTCCCCCAGCTCATAGCCGAAATCCTGGAGATTCGTGGAGACCAGCACCGCCCGGGGGCTGACCGCCATGGCGTTCAGGTACTCATACCAGTGCACCGGCAGCAGATCCGTCTGGAAGTCCACACATTCGCCGAATTCCTTTACGTTGATGCCCATGAGGAGGCAGGGCACGCTGCGGGAGCCCTCCTTCAGGCTGCAGTACGCCCCCTCGTCGTACATCACCTTGGTGATGACCTCCGCCCCGTCCAGGGCGTTGTATTTGCCGAAATCCGGCTCCGTATACCGGAGCTGGAAGCCGATGAGGTCATCCGGACTCTGCGCCTCATCCCGGTTGTCCTCCCAGGCCTCCTGAAGGACGATATCCGCCCCGTTCATATAGGCGATGCGGTTCTCCTCGTTGGCGTTGATGGTCCGGGCAGTCTGGGCGTTGAAGATGCCGATGGCCAGGGTGATCACCAGGAAGGCGATGATATACCCCTGGCTGCTCCGGGTACGCATGACCTGGAGGAAGGAGGAATACATGGCGGGCGACCAGTGCTTTTTGCCGATGGTGTACACCAGCCAGGCGATCAGAGGGACGATGCGCAGGGCCACCAGGCCCGCGCCGATCACAAAGAGAGAAGAGGACAGGTACAGGAGCGGATCCAGCCCCTCCCCTTCCAGCACCTTCTGGGCCAGGGCGGCCTTCTGCCCGTTGAAGGTGTACAAACCGTACAGGGAAACGCCCAGCAGCAGGATATCCAGATAGAAGCGCTGGAACCAGGGCCTGTCCGACTTCCGCTTCTTCTGCTTCTGGGCTACGATGCTCAGCCGGGCATAGCGGAGGGAGGGCAGCACCATGGCCAGCATGCTCAGCAGCGCCGCGCCGCAGCCATAGATCCACACGTCCCGGGTATACCGCACCTGCAGCGCCTTTCGGGATACGAATTCCAGGAAGGCGTTGGCCGAGCCCAGGATCTGACAGATGAAGGCGCTCAGGGGCAGACCCAACGCCAGGCTGACGCCGGCCACCAGAACGCTCTGCAGCAGGTATATGCCCAGGATCTGCCGTCTTCCGGCGCCGCGGCTCTTGATGACGCTGATCTCGCTCTGCTCCATGCTCAGGATCTGCCCGGAGACCATGAAGATAAAGGCGGCGAGAAGGGCGTAGATGGGGATCTGCAGGATCCGCAGGGTGACCCGGACCCGGGCGGCGTCCACCAGATACTGCTCCAGGATGCCGCTGTAATACTCATTGTAGCTGACGTTGTTCCGCTCCTTGTGGAGGGCGGCGTCCTTCTGGGCTTCCTGATACAGGAACTCCGCGTTATCCACGGTGACGTCGTGGTAATCCATCACCACGAACCACAGGCCCATGGACTTGCAGGGCAGACGGACCAGGCTGCCGAACAGATCCCGGTAGATCTGCTCAGACATCATCAGCTGGCCCTCATAGGTGGAAGGGCTCTTGTACCAGTAGTGATCCTCCGGGTCGGCGGCGTCATAGATACCCACCACCCGGATCTTCCGGGGCTCCCCGTTCTCGTCCGTCACCTTCGGAAGCTCCAGCACCTCGTTCAGAAGCAGGTTCTGCTTGATGAGGGCCTTCTGGCTCACCACGACTTCGATGATCCCGTCCTGGATCTCATCCGAATACATGCGGCCGGAAACGATCTTCGCGTGCTCCGGCAATCCGGAAAGGCTGCCCAGCCGGACTTCCTTTCTGGAGAAGTTGGACCTGGGAAGGGTGGGCACGATCTCCACCGCCTCCATAAAGGTATTCTCCACGATCCATTCCTGCCGCAGACCCAGGCGCTCCGGCATGGCATAGACCATGTCCCGCTCCTGCTGATAATACTCGATGGCGCTGCTCCCCTCCCGGGAGTTGGCCGGAACGCTGCTGAGCATATACGCCGTGGTGGCGTACCGCCCGTTCTGGGTGACGTAGCTGGACAGGGTTCCGGTGAGCATGCGCTGGAGCGCAGCCTCGGTATACATGGGGTTCCCGGCGGCGATGGCCACCAGCAGGATGTTTCCTACCAGCAGGGCGGCCATGAGCCACTTTTTATTCAGCATTTTCCGTAAAACGAATTGAAGCATGCTCTTCCGCCTCCCCTCAGGTGTTGTAAGAGCTGACCACGACCTGGTCGCCCTCTTTGAGGCCCTGGAGGATCACGACCATGGTCCCGGTGGCAGGACCGCGCAGGACCGGTCGTTTCTTGGGGGTATCCCCTTCCAGGATGGTGACGTAGTAGACCCCTTCCTCGCTGGATATGGCGGTTTTGGGGATCACCAGGGCGTCCCGCAGCATGAGGCAGTTGACCTCCATGGCGGACTGGGTGTTTTTCCCCGTCAGCGCGCTGGGATCCACCCGGACAAAGATGTTGCTTCCCCGGTACCGGTAGGGCACCACCTCGGGGGAGGAGACGATCGTTCCGGTGACCTGCTTCGCCTTATCTCCCCGGCCCACGGTCACGCTGAGCTCCCGGCCGAACACGTAGCAGCCGCTGGCGCTGGTGCCCATGAGCAGGATGGAGTCCGCTCCGTTGATGGAGCAAAGCTCCGTGCCCGCGGGAATGACCTCCCCGGTTTTATACCGGCTGTTCACGGAACGGACGAAACCGTCCACCGGCGCGGTGAGGACGATCTCCCCTGCCGCCGCTTTCATTTCCTCCAGGGTCGTTTCCAGGGTCTGCAGCCGGGATTCGGTCTGGAGAACATACAGGTCCCTGTCGATCTCCATGCTCTCGGCCTGCTTGTCCCGGATCTCCCGGCGGACCTTGGTATAGGCGGCCTGATCCCGGATCTTTTCGATCTGCTCCTCATACCAGGCCAGACGTTCCTCTAGATTGGCCCGCTGAGCCTGGATCTCCAGCTCCCTCTGCCGGATATCCGAAGCGGAGCCGATGCCCTGGAGGACGACCACCGGATCCCCGGTCTTTACCTCCTGATTTCGCTCCACCAGGATCTCCTTCAGGATCAGCTGGTTGTTTCCGGTGCGCACCGGGCGCACCAGGCGATAGGTCACGTCGCCGGTCATATTCAGGGTGCGGACCATATCCTGCTTCTCCACCGTAACGGTCTGATAGGTCGTCTTTTTCTCCGCGATCCCGCTGTCCGCCAGGCGGGTGGACATATCCACCGTTTCCGTCGGCTTGGCGGCGCAGCCCGCCGCAAGCAGCAGGGCAAGAGACAGGAGCAAAGCCTTTCCTTTAGTTCCCAACATAGACCTGCTCTCCTTCCTCCAGTCCCTGGGTGATCTGGACCAGGGCGTCGGTGAAGATCCCCCGGGCAACGGTCAGCCGCTCACGGCCTTCCGGAGTCGGACGGTATACATAGAATCCTGCCGTATCCCGGTGCACGGCGTTGGCCGGAAGGATCAGTACATCCTCGGCATGGTCCGTGATCAGGAAGAGGACCACTTCCATTCCCGCTTCCACCGGGTGGCCGTTGGCTTCCTTCACCAGGAACGTGCTCTGCATGGTATCGCCGGAGGCCTTCATGGCCAGGTATTCCTTCCGGTCCAGAGGCACGTATTCCACCTCCACCCGGTACCCGTCCACCATGGCATACAGCTGGGACGCCTTGCCCACCTGGTCGGCAGTCAGGTATTCCGTGCGGATGCGGGCGGAATCGGCCTCGGCCAGCCAGATGAGGGGGTTGTTGGCCATGGCGTAGCTGCCCTCCGCCGCTGCGCAGTGGACGACCGTTCCGTCGCAGGGTGCGGAGAGGACGCCGGCGCTGACCTGCTTTTCCAGCTCCTCCACGGTCCTGACCATGTCCGCGCGGCTCAGCTCCCAGAGGGCTTCAAACTCCTCCAGCTGGTTTTCCTGTTCCTCGATCTGGGATTGCTTCAGTTTTCTGGTTGTGGAGGAGGCGCCGTAATTCTTCAGCTCCTCCAGCTCCAGCCGGGCAATATCCAGCTGCAGCTCCCTTTTCTTCCGGTTCAGCTCATGCTCGGTTTCCGAATACTCCAGCTGCTGCCTGGCCGATTCCAGGGCCGATTCCAGGGAAGCGGTATTCAGTCTGGCAACGACCTGACCGGCTTTTACCTGGCTTCCCACGCTCACCAGCACTTCGGTGACGAGACCGGCGTCGGTGAAGGAAAGCTCGAGCACCTCCGGAAGGACCAGGCCGCTGTAGGTCTGGACTCTTTCGATATTGCCCCGGGTCACGGTGACGATATCCTGCTCCATGCCCGCAGGCTCCCGCAGAGGCGGCGCCTGCATCTCCTGCGTTCCGGCGCAGCCGGCGAGAAGCAGCGCAAGCAGCAGGAAGAGGGCGACGATCGTATTCCTTTTCATGCGCTTCGCTCCTAACTGACGATGACCGTATCGCCTTCGGAAAGGCCGTCGGTCACTTCGATGTACCAGCCGGCCAGAAGGCCGCAGCTTACGGGTTTTGCGTTTTTCAGGCCGTTCTCATCTTCACAGTATACATAGTATTGATCGCCCACGGTGAACACCGCCCGCTTGGGCAGGATCAGCACGTCCTGCCGGCTGTCCAGCAGCAGCTCCACGGTGCCCCGGGTATTGTCCCCGGAGGGCGTCTCCGGTCCCAGGAGCTTCAGATAGATCGTCCGGTTGCCCCGGAAGTCCTCATACTCCTCCAGCCCCAGGGAAGCCGCCGACACCGAAACGCAGGGATACTGCGCATCCCCGCAGGTGACCTCCACTTCCGTACCGGGCTTGAGCCATTGCCAGGCGTCCGTACTGCCGGTGAACATGGAGGAAGCGGTATCGGTGATGGTGGCGATCAGATCCGCCTTGGAGGAGGTCTCCCCCTCCCGGACGGTTTTGACATAGGTCACGATCCCGTCGATCCCCGCGTACAGGCGAAGGCTCTCCAGCTCCTCCGACAGCTCATCCCGTTTCTCCTGCCGGATGACCAGGGATTCCCGGTAATAGGCCAGATCGGCGGCCCGGGCGTCCGAGGTGGTGGTATTGTCCGCCTTTCGCAGGGCTTCCTGCTCCAGCGCCAGCTCCAGCGCCTTTTCCGCGCTGCGCACCTGGATCTCCAGACGGGCGATCTCCTCTTCCGCCTTCCGAAGCTTTTCCTTGACGTCCCCCGCCTCCAGCTCCGCCACCAGGGTACCGGCGGTGACTTCCTGGCCGACGGTGACGAAGATCGTACCATAGGGCTTATCCACCGTGGTGAATTTCAGGTTTTCCTGCCGGGTGGCGCTGAAGGTGCAGCTGAAGGTCTGCACCAGGGTCAGATCCCCCCGGGTCACCTGGGCGGTTATGTACTCCGCGCCGCTGTACGGCGTGACCAGAGGCAGCTCGGGGACCTCCGGCTCCGCAGGCAGGAGGAAGCACCCGGTAAGCCCCAGGAAGCAGAGAACGGCCAGGGGGAGCGCGATCCATTTTCTCAACACAGTTCAACTCTCTTCTTGCTTGAAATAGGCAAGGATAAACAAATGAAAGTATACAATATACGGCCCTGTTCGTCAACACAAACAGGCAATTTCGCACAAATTGATGAGGGAATAAATCACCGGTCCCATCCGGGAAAAATCACCGGTCTGCAGCCGGCATAGGCGCTTCCGCCGGGGAAAAACTATCGATGCTATGCCTAGTCCTGAGGAAGCAAACGGCAATAATCGGAAAAATCCAGACTTCCCGCCCGCAGCGCGGCGGCGGCTCCGCACTCCAGATCGGCGAGCCAGTGGCAGCGGATATCCGCCCGATCCAGCGCCAGGCGGAGTTCCTCGTCTCCCCCGTTCCAGATCACGGCTGCGGCCGGACTTCCTCCCGCCCTCCGCAGCGCCGTCAGCTCCGGCAGATGCGGTCTCAGCCCTTCGGACGTTCCGAAGATGAGCACCGGGCGGCGGGGCAGCGTTTCCGGCGCAAAGGGCAGCTCCAGAAGGGCTGCGGTCTCCTCCCCCCAGGCGTCCCCCAGCACGGCTTCCCCCGCGGAATAATGCTCCCGTACCAGAGCGGCCAGGGCCTCCGTCAGTTCCCCCCGCAGCCCGGGATCCTCCCAGGCTTTTTCCTCCGCCCAGACCAGGGGCTTTTCCGCTCCCGGTTCGACCCGAAGCGCGCAGGCTTCCAGCAGCCGTTCCGCCAGAAGCTCCCGTTCCCTGTGTTCCATCGTTATCCTCCCTGAAAAAAACGCAATTTACGATTTGTTCACATGAAATTCAAGCATCGTTCAAAAGCCGGTGCTAGGATACAGGCGATCAAAGGTAATCCAGACGCAAACACAGATACTCAGGGAAATTTCACGAAGAGGTGTTTCATCATGAAAAAGAATAAAACCGTTCGCACCGTGATCTGCGTATGTCTGATCGCTCTGCTCCTGATCGGCGGCGCTGCCTACGGCGCGTTCCGCTATGTGGACGGACGCATCCAGCAGCTGAACCAGGCCAGGATCGCCGATACGGGCAGCGTTGCCCCCGTTTCCATGGAGGCGGAGAGCCCCATCAGCCAGATGGCCAACCTGCAGCTGAATCCCCGGAGCGGCGATCTTCTGGACCCCACAGAGATCTATGAGCTGGCCACCCAGCAGGTCGTAGGCATCTCCACGGAGGTCACCTCCACCAACGTCTTCGGCCAGATGGTCACCGGGGCGATCTCCGGCACCGGCTTCATCATCAGCAGCGACGGCTACATTCTCACCAACAATCACGTGGTGGAAACGGCCTACAAGCAGAACCTGAAGGTCACCGTCATGCTCTACGACGGCACCGAATACGAGGCGCAGATCGTGGGCGTGGAGGGCGATAATAATGATATCGCCGTGCTGAAGATCGAAGCCACCGGTCTGAACGCCGCCACCCTGGGCAACAGCGACGATATGAAGGTGGGCGAGAGCGTCTATCTGGTGGGCAATCCCCTGGGCGAGCTGACCTACACCATGACCGCCGGCATCATCAGCGCGCTGGACCGGGAGATCGCCGCGGAACAGGACGCCAGCGTGAATATGTTCCAGCTGGACGCCGCGGTAAACAGCGGCAACTCCGGCGGCCCGGTGTACAACAGCCGGGGCCAGGTGATCGGCGTGGTCACCGCCAAATATCAGTCCACCGGCGTGGAGGGTCTCGGCTTCGCCATCCCCATCAACGACGCCGCCGAGATCGCGGATGAACTGATCGACCACGGCTACGTGACCGGCAAGCCCTATTTCGGCATCATGGTGAAGACCATGTCCGAGCAGTACGCCGCCTACTACAACAGCGTTCCCGGCGTTTACGTGTACAGCGTCGACGCGGGCAGCTGCGCGGCAGCCGCCGGCATCCGCCAGGGGGACGTGATCACGAAGCTGGGTGACGAGGAGATCAAGACCAACGCAGACCTGTCCACCGCGAAAAAGGCGTACAAAGCCGGGGATACGGCGGAGGTCACGGTCTACCGCGGCGGCGAATACCTGACCCTGACGGTGGTGTTCGACGAGAAGAAGCCGGATCGCCCCTCTTCCGAAGCGACCCCTGAAGAAGCTCAGCCCGAGGAAAGCGCGCCTGCGCAGGCCCCCGAGGGGGAAGGCGGCGGCCAGAGCCTCTGGGATTTCTTCTTCGGCCAGGTCGTCCCCAAGGGGGATGAGGAGCCGGAAGAGACCCCCGCTCCCCGCGGTGAAGGCGCGCCGGGCCATTTCGGCAGCTGATCAGCCGGAATCGAATTTGCCGGAGCTCAAATGAGCTCCGGCTCAGCGTTTCGACAAAGTTTTGTCGCCCCGCTGAGGCAAGTTTTTCGAACAAGAAATACGGAAAGGATTGTTCGAAAAACTTATGATTGAACGCGAAAGACACCCCTGATGGGTTTCTTTCAC
>JAFZVM010000101.1 GCA_017617795.1 Oscillospiraceae bacterium | reverse complement strand
GATCGTAGACGATATCGGTAAATCATTTTAACCAGTATTGTTCAAAAAAAGAGAGATTCGCTGCAGAACGCGGGAGCCGAGGGGATTGTCCCTTGGCTCCCGTTTGGTTCTTAGTAACGGGCAGCTGCCACTGCTCGATGCGCCGCATGGTCTCCGGCCTGTTCCTGTCCGGGGCGAAGAGCGGGTATAACGCCGTTCAATTCAACCGCATGGGGCAGGAGGCGTTTGACACCGGAAGTTATCGGGATTACATATTACATCAGCCTGTTCCGCGTACCGGCCTTACAGGGGGAAGCGTCGGTCCGTCCAGGGGGTGGTGACACTGTCTCTGTCCGCCAGGCCCAAGTCCCGGAGAGCGCCGTACAGGACGTGGAGGTACTGGGGGTCGTTCAGCCCCAGGTGGGTGAGGTCGAACCAGCCGTTTCCATAGCCGACGGGCATGGCCAGGAAAGAGGTATTCCCCTCCGCCGGATCCCGGTCCAGAAAGACCAGGTAGACGCAGCCCTTCACCATGGGCCAGGACTCATATTCCCTCACCAGGAGCCGGTCGACGCCTCCCACCAGCACGCAGCGCTCATAAAAACCGATCCGGTCCCCCGGTTCCTCCTTCCCCTTGACGACCTGCAGCACCGTCACCCAGCGCCAGGTGCGGGGGCGGTAGAAGTTGTATTTCAGCCGGGGGTTCGTTCCGGCGTAGGACTTGTCCTCGGTGAAGCCCGTTCCCGTCTGGGTAAGGTCCTCCTCCGGGGTGACGATGAGCACCGCTTTGGCGGTCTCCAGGAGCTGGGGGTAATCGTAAATCACCTTGTCCAGGTCGGGACCCACGTACAGCTGGTTGGGGTACAGGCGGCGGTAGTATTCCTCCAGAGTCTCCGGGAGGGGACGGCTGTATTCCCGGTACAGCCCCAGGGCGGCCAATACCAGGGCCAGGCCCAGAATGGGCGTCAGCACCCGCAGGAGCCGGGTGCGTTTTTGCTTTTTCATAAAAACTGCCCCCTTTCTGGTCCGAGCATACAATTTGACGCCGCGTCAATGTCAAGAGAAATTTTCCCCGAAACGGGTATTTTCCGTTTCGGGGAATGAATTGTCCCGAGCGGGACGTGAATTGCGTCCTCAGCATCCGCGGATGTCATCCTTTATGTAAGTCCGGCTGCAATCTGCCCCTCATCAGTCATCCGCCTTGCGTGAGACGGTGGCTGACAGCTTCCCCCAGGGGAAGCCAGACCGCGCGGCGGGGACGAAGGAAGAAAAAGAACTGCGGCAATGAAAAGGTTCGGCATGACGGCGGGGATTCCGGCTTCCCTTGGGGGAAGCTGGCGCGAAGCGCCTAATGAGGGGCTTACGGCGAAGCAACACAAAGGTTTGGGTCCGGAAAATGATTGCCGCGGAGAGGGAGCCGTATCCTCTCTTGTCAATCCATCTCCCAGGTGATGGTCACCGTATCCTCCGCCCGAATATCCTCCGGGTTGATGTCCATGGCAAAGCTCTCTACCGCCGCGTCGTTGGCGCCGCGGAGCATGGCCTTGGCCATGGGGCGGGTCTCCAGCACCGGCTCTGCCATGGCGTAATCCATGCGCAGGAGAGCCCCCAGCTTCACCCCGGCGGCGGCAGCCAGCTTCTCCGCCTTCCGCAGGGCGTCCTGCACCGCGGCCTCGATGAGTTCGGCCTTGGCAGCCTCCCGGTCCCGCAGACCGTAGCTCAGATGGAACTCCGGGTCCACCGGCGCGGCGGCCAGGGCGGCCAGGGTCCGGCCCAGGAGGGCGTTGTCCACCGGGAACTCCAGCTTCAGGTTCTGGCGGAAGCGGTAGCCCTTGAATTCCTGCCGCCAGCGGCCCTTGTCGTCCTGCACGGATTCATACTCCGCGTCCACGGCAAAGTCCAAGGTCTTCAGATCCTCCCGGGAGAAACCCAGGGAGGCGATGGCCGCCCCCAGGGCGGCGGAATCCTTCGCGGCCCGCTCCAGGGCGGCGGCGTAGTCCTTCTCTACGCCGCTGAGGTTCAGATTTACGCAGCACAGGTCCGGCTTCAGGCGCAGGAGCCCCGTGCCCGTGACCCGGATGATCCGTTTTTTCTCCATTTATCCCAGCTCCTTTCCGTCCCGCATGTGCAGGACCATGAGACAGATATCGTCGTATTGCGGCCGGTTCCCGGAAAAGGTCAGCAGCTCCGTCATGAGCCGCAGGGGCAGATCCTCCACCCGGCGGGCGGCCAGCTTCCGGAAGGTCTGACGGAGCCGGTCCAGGCCAAAGGCCTCGTCCGTGGGAGAGGCGGCGTCCGGCGCCCCGTCCGTATACTGGAGCAGGGTGTCCCCGGGACGGAGAGAGACCCGGCTGGTGGAGTATCGGATATCCGCCAGCAGTCCCAGGGGCAGCTTCCGCTCCCCGGGCTCCAGCAGGCGGGTCCTGCCCTTCCGGAGAAGGATGGGGTCCTCATGCCCCGCGCTGGCATATTCCAGCGTCCCCGTCTCCGGGTCCAGGCAGCCCATCCATACGGTGACGAACAGCCCCATGGCGTTCTCCTCCCGGAGCCGGTTCCCGGCGTAGGTCAGGATCTCTCCGGGGCTGCCCCCAAGATTCAGGGCCCGCTCCTTCAGCACCGCCTTGGCGTTCATCATAAACAGGGCGGCGCTGATCCCCTTGTCGGAAACGTCCGCCACGGTGAGGGCCAGACGTCCGTCCGGGAGAAGATAGGCGTCGAAGAAATCTCCGCCCATGGTGCGGGCAGGGCGGACCAGGGCGTCCAGGGTGAAGGGCCGGCCCCGTTCCAGGGGCGCCAGCTCCGGCAGGATATCCCGCTGGATCTCTCCCGCCACGTCCAGCTCCGCCTCCATGGCCTCCCGTTCCGCCTGGAGACCGTAGCTCTCCAGGCTCTTGCCCGCAAAGGCGGACACCACGCTGAGGAGCCGCACGTCCTCCTCCGTGAACAGGGCGGGCTTCCCGTCCTCCGTCAGCCGGTTGATGCACTGGTATGCGCCGATCACCTCGCTGCGGCTGTTCAGAAGGGGCACGGTCAGCAGGGAGCGGGTGCGGTAGCCGGTCTGCCGGTCCACCGCCGGATTGAAGCGCGGGTCCGCATAGACGTCGTCGATGCGCTGCACCTCACCGGAGCGGACGGTCTCCGCCACCAGCCCGTAGGTGTCCGGCAGAGTGAGCCGCCCGGAGGAGGAGGCCGCCAGGGTCCAGAGCTTCCCGGCGGGCTTGTCCCAGAACCAGAAGCTCACCCGGTCGCATTTCACCAGCTCCCGGGTCAGGACCGTCAGCAGGTCCAGCACCGCCGGGAGGCGGGTCTCGGTGACCAGCTGCTCCATGACCGCCGTGATGCGGTCCAGCCGGTAGGCTGTCAGCTCTCCGGGAGTCATGCGGGCTTGCCCCGCTTCACCACCGCCTTGGTCTTCCAGATGCCCGTGCGGAAGCGCAGCCACACCACGATGAAGCCGAAGGCCCAGCCGATGGGGTTGGCGTAGTACAGGGAGGGGAAGCCCAGGTGGAAGCCGTAGTTGAAGATATAGGTGGCGGCCACCCGCACGCCCAGCACCGAGAGGGTGACGCAGGCGGCGGCCAGAACGTCCCCGGAGCCCGTGAGCACGCCCGCGGTGGACATGTACAGGGCGAAGATGACGAAGAAGGGGGCGATGAAGCGCAGGTGCTGGATGCCCAGGGTCAGGGATTCCCCCGTCACCCCGAAGAGGCCGATGAGGGGTTTGGCAAAGACCCAGAGGATCAGGGAGATGAGGAGCGCGGTGGGGACGATGATATAGCGGGCCTGCCGCCTGCCCCCCAGCACCCGGTCATACTTCCCGGCCCCCACGTTCTGCCCCGTGAAGGTGGCCAGACCGTTGTTCATGCTCTGCACCGGGATGAACATGTAGTTCTCGATGCGGGCGGCGGCGGTGTTGGCCGCCAGGGCCACGGTGCCCAGGTCGTTCACCACCCGCTGGATCAGGACGTTGCCCCCGGAGACGATGCACATCTGCACCATGGTGGGAACGCCCAGCTTCAGGATCTGCCCGCAGCAGGAGGGGTCAAAGGCAAACTCCCCTTTGGCGAAGCGGAAGAATTCATACTTCCGGTGCATATAGACGAGGCTTACCACGGCGCTCACGCCCTGGGCGATGACGGTGGCGATGGCGGTACCCTCCACCCCCCAGTGAAAGACGATGACGAATACCAGGTCCAGCACGATGTTCACCACGCTGGAGATGCAGAGGAAGTAGAGGGTGGCCTTGCTGTCCCCCACGCTGCGCAGGGCCCCGGCAGCCACGTTGTACACGAACTGGAACACCAGGCCCAGGCAGTAGATGCGGAAATAGCCGGAGGCCATATCCAGGATGGCGTCCGGAGCCGCCAGGGCCTTCAGCAGAGGCCGGGCAAAGCAGAAGCCCAGGATGGAGATCGCAAGGCCCAGGGCCGCCAGAAGACAGAAGGCGGTGGACAGGTTCCGCCGGAGCTTATCCAGCTGCTTCGCCCCGAAGAGCTGGGCGAAGATGACGCTGGAGCCGTTGGTGAGGCCCACGGCGAAGGACACGGCAAACATGGTGAGAGCGGAGCAGGTGCCAACCGCCCCCAGGGCGATATCCCCCAGCTTCTGGCCCACCACCACGCTGTCCACGGTGTTGTAGAGCTGCTGCAGCACCAGTCCGCCCATGATGGGCAGGGCGAAGGCCAGGATATGCTTTCCCTCCCGGCCTGTGGTCATATCTCTGGCCATGGCTCAGCTCCCGGAGATGACCACGTTCCGGAACACCACCCAGGGCAGCGCGTAGCTGCCGTCGCACACCAGCTCCGCGGAGATGCCGCCGACGTTTTTCAGCATGTCCGCCAGGTTTCCGGAGATCATGGTCTCGTTCACGCCGCAGCCCAGCTTGCCGTCTTTGATCCGGAAGCTGTTCTTGGCTACGCCGGAGAAGTCCCCGTTGGGGCTGGGTTCGCCTCCGGAGAAGCGGCCCACCAGGAGCCCGTCCGCAATGCCCGCGATGAGCTCCTCCTTCGTTTTCGTACCCGGCGCCATCACCAGAGCGCTGTCCGTATTCAGCGCCCGGGGCAGGCCGGTGCGGTTGGCACCGTAGAGGCTGAGCATGAAGCTCTTCAGCACGCCGCCCTCCAGCCAGGTATAATCCCGGGAGGCGAAGCCCTCGGCGGTGTACCGTTCCCCGCCGCAGATGCGGTCGTCCAGGGGCTTGACGTACACCGTCAGGGCCGGATCCGCCACCGGCTGCCCCAGCTTGTCCTTCCAGAGGCTGGTGCCGTCGATCAGGGCGCTGTCCCCGCAGAACAGCTCTCCCGCCGTCTCCAGGAATTCCGCCAGCAGGTCCGGGTGCACCAGGATGTCTCCCATACAGGAGCCCTGGGTGGTCTCGGAAACGAGGCTGCGCTCCGCGGCTTCCAGGTCGTTTGCCAGGGTTCCCAGCTCCAGGAAGGGTTTTTCCAGATCCGGAACGGAGACGGAGGAGCCGAAGAAGCTGGTGGCCGTATCCCCCTCATGGCCGGAGAACATCAGGTCCACTCCATAGCGCCCCGCCCGGTTGGTGAAGCGGGAGCCCACGGAGTTCAGGTAGACTTCCGTTTCGGTCTTGTGCTCCGTGATCATCTCCTCCACGATCACGTGGGGGAACTTCTGCCCGATGGCGTCCAGCAGCTCCTTCGAGCGGTCGAAGAGCCGGTCCGGATCGGCCGACGGGGTGCCGGAGACGAAGTCCCCGGTCTCGGGAGCGGGAGCCAGATCCCAGGCTGGATCCGCGTCCCCGGACTCCGCCACCGCCAGACAGTCCTCCGCCCCCTGACGGATGGCGTCCCCATCCAGACGGTTCAGCCTGGCGGTGCCCCGCCTGCCCCCCTTGATGGCGGTTAGGGAGAGGGACTGATCCAGCAGGGTGCGCATGAGGGTGAATTCCCCGCCCAGGGCGTTCAGCTCCACGGTCTCCCCGGAGGCAGCCCGCACGCTGGCCTTCTCCGCCCCCCGGGCAAGGAGAGCGTCAAGAGCGGCCTGAGCCGCTTGAAACAGTTTATCCATGTTCATCGACCTCCGATCGTCAGCTGGCATCGCAGGGCGGGACCGCCCAGACCCACCGCCATGGGCTGCTTTTTGCCGCAGAAGCCGGAGCTGGACCAGATCACCTCGTCGGAGACCATGTCCACGGTCTTCAGCATATCGAAGGCAACGCCGGAGATGGTGGTGTCCAGGATGGCCTTTCCCAGCTTTCCCTTTTTGATCTCGTAGCCCAGGGTGACGCCGAACATGAATTCCCCGGTGGTGTCCGCCTGGCCGTTGTTGGTGTTGAGGAGATAGTAGCCGTCCTCCACGGAGGCGATGATGTCCTCCAGCCGGTCCTTCCCGGGATGCACCGCCGTGTTCCGCATGCGGATGAGAGGCTCGTCGGAGAAGGAGTAGGCGCGGGCGTTGCCCCGGGCTTCCTGGCCGAAGCGCTCGGCGGACTCCCGGTTATTCATGAACCCCACCAGGACGCCGTCCTTGATGAGGGGCACGTCAATGGCCTCCACCCCCTCGTCGTCGCAGTACACGGGGAGGGGAGCGGGTTTCCCAAAAGCCTCGCTGGCGAAGTCCGTCATGCTCACCAGGGGGGAGGCGACGACCTTGTTCAGGTTGGGACCGCCGACGCTGCCGCCGATCACCAGGTCCGCCTCCACCGTGTGGCCCACGGCCTCGTGGGCCAGCATGCCGCTGAGCTCGCCCCCAAGGATGCAGGTGAATTTGCCCGCCCGGGCGTAGACCCCCTCCCGCTTGTCCATGAGCCGGGCGTGGAGCATCTCCACCTCCGGGCGCAGGGCCGCGGGATCCCCGAACCAGTCGTCGAAGCCGCCGAAGCCGCCGAAGGCCTTGAAGAGCTCAATGGGGGCCCCTTCCTTCGTTTCGGCGGTGAGGTTCACGTACACGTAGCAGC
Organism: Oscillospiraceae bacterium; assembly: GCA_017617795.1. Classification (GTDB taxonomy): domain Bacteria; phylum Bacillota; class Clostridia; order Oscillospirales; family Oscillospiraceae; genus UBA1774. The sequence continues at coordinate 11,955 of JAFZVM010000101.1, read as the reverse complement.
GGGGGATGGCGGTATGGGCCTCCGCCCCGTCCCCGGTAAGGAGGTGTTTCTCCGTGCTGTCGCAGAAGACCACCAGACGGCGGCTCACCAGATTCGGCAGAGTTGCGATCCAGCCGTCCAGCTCCCGCAGATAGTCCAGATAGACCTTCTGCTCCGCGTCCGTCCACTGAACGGCGGGGGAGACGAGGGTGCGGGGGACGGGCTTCCGGGCGGCCTTGCCCTTGTTCAGGTGCCGGTCCAGTACGGCGGCGTTCGCTTCCGCGCTTTTCAGCACGGCCCGCAGGGCCTCCCCGCTCACCTCCGGAGCGGAGGCAAAGCCGTAGGAGCCTGCCCGGCAGACCCGGGCGGAGACGCCGCTGGTCTCGCTCCTTTGGTTGGCCACCGGGCTGCCGGACAGGAGCATCACCCGCCGGTCCCGGTTCAGCTGGGCCCGCAGCTCCCCCTGCTCCCCTGCGGGGATCAGGGAGGAGAAATTGCCGGGGATTTGCATATCCATCATATGTTCGGTCCTTTCCAAGTTATCATTCCATTCTGGCTCCCCTGAAAGGGGAGCTGGCATCCGCCGTCTCACGCAAGGCGGATGACTGAGAGGTTATTGTGTAAAGCAGAAATTCGGAGGGATCACCTCTCCACCGCCTCGCGGCCCCCCCTTTCAGGGGAGGCAGGCGTCGGTTACCTCCCACAGGCCAGGGCTACCCCCCGCATGAGATGGGGCTGGGTGAAGTCCGGCACGTGTCCTCCGGGTCCCTCTTCATAGGTGTAGTCCGGCCAGGCCAGCTTTTCCATCAGGGCCCGGAAATCCTGGTTCACGGGATAGAGGAAGTCCTCCGTGCCCACGGCCTGGTAGACGGTGGGCAGTGGTTTGCCGCTGTTTCTCAGCTGCTCCGCTGCGGCCCAGGGATCATGGATGCTTCCGGAGACCTTGTCCAGGTCGCCGAAGATGCTCTCGAAATAGCCCCGGCTGAAGCCGTCGGAGCCCGTATCCGCCCGGCGCTGAACGTCCCGGGTCACCAGCGCGTTGCTGATGCCCACGATGTGGCCGAAGGTCTCGGGATACCGGAGGCCGTTGAGGATGGCCCCGTAGCCGCCCATGGAGACGCCGCCGATGAGGGTGTCCTCCCGCCGGCGGGACAGGGGGAAGATATTGCGGGTATACTCCACCAGCTCCCTGCCCACGTATTCGCCCCACTTGAAGCCGAACCAGTCCTCGTCGTCCGTATAGAAATGGTTCTCCCCGTCGGGCATGATGATGGCCAGGTTGTGCATGGCGGAAAGACTGCCCAGAGCGGAGGCGGTGAGCCAGAAGCTGCTGCTCCCCGTGACCCCGTGGAGAAGATAGAGGGCCTTGATGGGCTCCTCCTTGGGCATGGTGGGACCGAAGCGATCCGTGGGCAGGATGACATTGAAGGCCACCTGCCGGGTGAGGCACTCGCTCATGAAGCTTGCTTGGATCAGCGCCATTATTTATCCCTCCATTCCGGAGCCAGGTACCGTTCGTCCCGCAGCTCCACCCACATGGGATTCACCCACTTGTGCTCCTGCTTCCAGCCGCAGAGATCCAGACCTCTTGGCAGGCCCCAGCGCCAGAAGGCCCATTCATGGCTCCCCGGCCCCTCCTCATAGGTGTGGGGGAAGCCGATGGAATCCAGGAATTCATGGTATTTCCGGTTGGAGGCCGCCAGCTGGTCATTGTAGCCGCAGCTGATGTGCAGCTGGGGCAGGGGCTTTCCCTCCGCCAGCAGCTTTTTCGCCAGATACTCCGGGTTGCCGATGCTGGTCTCCCAGTCCGCCGGGTCCCCGTACATGCCCCGGAACCGGGCTTCGGAGGCCTTGTCCCGGATGGTTTCCGGCCCCATGAAGCCGCCGCTGAGAGGCAGGCTGTACCCGAAGGTCTCCGGGTAACGCAGGGCGGTGACCAGGGCGCCGTAGCCCCCCATGCTCAGCCCGGCCACGGCGGTATCCTCCCGCCTGTCCGACAGGGGGAAGCTCTTCCGGGTGAAATCCACCAGTTCTTTGCCGATGTACTCCCCGTACTTCGAACCGCTGACGGCGTGATCCATATAGGCGCTGTTCTCCCCTGAAGGCATGACGATGGCACAGTCATACTGACGGCACCAGCCGTTCACGTCCGTGTTCAGCAGCCAGTCCGTATGATCCCCCCGGAAACCGTTCAGCAGGTACAGGGTACGGCATTTTTCCCCTTCCTTCCGGCCCATGCGATCCGGCAGCAGCACGTTCACGGGCACCGAATGCAGCAGGGCGGAGGAAAAGAAGCTCACTTGAAACCAGGCCAATCTGCTCATCCTTTCTTTGATCGTATTCTGTAATATATAATTCTACCATATTACCGGGGGCAGGACAAGGGCTTGTACGGGGAGCCGAAAACAGGAAAAAGGGAGGCTCTGTCGAGCCTCCCGCATGAGATGTGGTGCAGTGAGAGCTATTTGACCGTGAGCTTTGCGATTTCGGAATAAACGGAGCCGTAACTGTTCTTCACCCTGCAGCGGTAAAGGATGCCGCTGTAGGCAGCCTTGGCTGTGACGGTATAGCTGGCGGAGGTGGCCCCGGTCTTGGTCTTCCAGGTCTTGCCCCCGTCCTTGGAATACTGCCACTGGTAGGTCATCCCCACGCCTGCCGCCACCACCTTGAAGGTGACGCTGTCCCCCGCCGCCGCGGTCTTGTCAGCGGGCTGGGACAGGATCTTGGGCTTCACCCCGCTCACCGTGAGGCGAACCTTGCTGCTGGTCACCGTCCCCGCGCTGTTCGACACCTTGCAGCGGTAGAGCATGCCGTTGTAGGAGGCCTTCACCGTAACGGTATAGCTGGACTTGGTGGCACCGGTCTTGTTATGCCAGGTCTTGCCGTAGTCGTTGGAGTACTGCCACTGATAGGTGAGCCCCGTGCCGGAGGCCACGACCTTGTATGTAGCGGTCTCCCCCGCCGCGGCGGTCTGAGCCTTGGGCTGGGTGGTGATCTCGGGCTTGGAGACCGTGACGGTGAGCTTCGCGGCGGAGGAGGTCACGCTGCCCGCCGCGTTGGAGACGACGCAGCGGTACTGGATGCCGTTATAGGATTCCTTCGCCGTGACGGTGTAGCTGGCCTTGGTGGCCCCGGATTTGTCCTTCCAGGTGCTGCTGCTGGTCTTGTACTGCCACTGGTAGCTGAGCCCCGTGCCGGAGGCCGCCACCTTGAAGGTGGCCTTTGCCCCGGCGGCCACGGTCTTGTTCGCGGGCTGGGTGGTGATGGAGGGGATAGTGGGGGTATACTGGGAGGACGGGCAGTTGCCCTCATCGGACCAGTAGTCGTCTCCCAGGAAACCCGTAAAATACTGTACGTAGCCGGTGACCGCCTGATCCTTTGCCGAACCGGGAGCGACGCCGCTGTAGCTGTAGCCGAATTCCTGTGTCCAGTAGTATATCCCCTGGTGATAGAAGCAGCCGAAGCCCACGGCCGTAAAGCCGGAATTCAGCATATTACGCCGATGTCCCTGCCCGTTATAGTTATAGTCGTCCTCCCGCCATGCCGTGAATACGTCGGAGGACGTGCTGTAGCCGTAGGCGATGTTTTCCCCGTAGCTGTATACCCCATCCATATTGAGATTCGAAAAGCTGTCCCCGTTGGGACGGGTATGGCTGAAGCACAGAGCCAGCTCCCTGGCGCGTTCCATGGCGATCTGCTCCAGCTTGGCGTCCAGCTTCAGGGCGCCCAGTTCGCCCGCGGCATAAGACGTCTTTGAGTTGTTGTCCGAATTCCAGAACCAGGCCTCCGAGCCGGTGCGGAAAGCGTTGACCATATCCAACTGCTGCCGGGCGTAGCCGTAGCAGAAGGTGCCGGTGACCTTGGCGTCCACATAGGCGTAGTCATACCCGTCCAGCTCCATCACCTTCAACAGCCGCTGCGCACAGAAATCTGCGCTGTGGGCCGCTGCCCAGCGGCTGACGACTTTGTTGTCCTGTATGATGGCGCAGCAGGCCAGGGTGTTGCTGTAACCGAACAAGGATCCCAGAAGGGAATTGCCGTTCAGCGCGAATATGATCTCATCGGTATCCGGCGCATATTTCTGCTTGTATTCGGATACGGCTTCGGCGTCGTTGCCGTCCACGTCGAAGGCGATGATCTGCAGTCCGCGGGTGCCGATCCAGGCGCTTTGGGCGAGATCCTCGATCAGGCTGTTGGAATTGAAGCACATGCCGCTTCCGCTGCTGTTCATGGTGGCGCGGTAGAAGATGAGCAGCTGCGTTTTGCCGCTGTAGGTGCTCTGGTTGATGGTTTTCCCGTTTATGGTCGTTGCCGACCAGTTGGGCACGGTGTCTCCCTCGGATACGGCCAGAGCGGGCACCGCCAGGGCGAGCAGCATCGTCAGGATCAGAAGCAGGGAAATGACTTTCTTCATACAGATCTCCTCCCATTGCAGGAATGTGCGGGCGAAGCCGGAGCACGGTCTCTTCGAACCGGGGCGTACAGCGCCGGTGTTCAGAGCTTCGCCAATCGTATATACTGATTCTATCAATAATCGGCGGCAGGGTCAAGAAAGAGAAGGGGAGACGGCGGACGTTTCCCCTGTCCCGCGGCACCTTCCCTCCCGTTCCCCGCGCTGTCCGGGGCGCCGGCTTGCAATCCGCCGGTTTCCTTGATAAAATCCAGAGGAAAGGATGTGACCATGATGCCGGATATGGAAAAACTGGGCAAGCTGGCGGAGGACTTCGGCTTCACCGCCTGGGGCGAGCTGGATATGAAGACCCTGGAATTCAAGCCGGAGGTCCGGGATATGTGCGAGGCCAATACCTGCGGCCAGTGGAACCGGACCTGGGCCTGTCCCCCCGCCTGCGGGACCCTGGAGGAGATGCGGGAGCGGGTGGAGAAATACCGCTGCGGGATCCTGGTCCAGACCGTGGGGCAGATGGAGGACAGCTTCGACGTGGAGACCATGATGGAGACCTCCGCAAACCACAAGAAGAATTTCGACGCCCTGTGGGATGAACTGAAAAAGGAATATCCCGGCCTGATGGCCATGGGCACCGGCGGCTGCACCCGGTGCCGGAAGTGCGCCTATCCCGACGCCCCCTGCCGCTTCCCGGACAAGCTCTGCGCCTCCATGGAGGGCTGCGGCCTGGTGGTGAACGAGGTGTGCACCGCCAACGGGCTGAAATACAACCACGGGAAGGACACCATCTGCTACACCGCCTGCTTCCTGCTGGAGTAAAAATCCTGCAGCGCAAACTCTGCCGAGGGCTTGATCGCCTGATGGATCATCTGTTGAAGGAGAGAATGATATGTCGGACTTTCCCATGCCCGCCAGACCGGGGATGCCCGTGCCTCTGACGCTGGATGAAAAGGGCTTCTGCGCCCTGCCCCCCGCGCCGCCTGCCGACGGGGAGAAACGCTCCGCCCCGGGGGTATACAGCGGATATACATTCCCGAAGTACAACGGCTTTTACCGGCACAGCCTGTACGTGCCGGTGCGGGACGGCACCCGTCTCGCCCTGGATTACTACGTCCCCGCTCTGGACGGGGCGGAGGAGAAGGAGCCTCTGCCGGTGGTGTGGCAGTTCACCCCCTATGGGCGCTGCTCCTGCCGGGATGGGGTGATCCGGCCGGGGGGCAGCCACCTGGCGGATTTCATCCGCCATGGCTACGTGGTGGCCGGGGCGGAGCTCCGGGGCACCGGCGCCTCCTTCGGCATCCGGGAGGCCACCAACAACCCCTATGATCAGACAGACGGCCGGGACGTCAATGAATGGATCTGGCGGCAGCCCTGGTGCAATGGGCGGATCGGAATGGTGGGCGGCTCCTACGTGGGACAGACCATTCTGTCCACCCTGGCGGGGCAGCCGGAGCACCTCCGCTGCGCCTTCATCACCTGCACCGATTTCAACAAGTTCGACGGCTGGGTCCGGGGCGGCGTCGCCCGCCGCTTCGGGGCGGGGAATCCCGACGTTCCCCTGGAGGTCCAGCTGGCCTCCGCCGTCCCCGTAGACGGGGATGAGGACCGGACGCTTCTGACCCGGGCCGTGAAGCAGCACGCCCTCAACGGCCCCCAGGTGGGTCCCTTCGAGGAGCTCCATCACCGGGACGACTGGTCTGAGCAGGCGGACGGGGAATACTGGAACCTGGTGAGCGCCAGCACCTATAAAGACAGGATCAACGGCACCGGCGCGGCGATCTACCTCCACGGGGGCCTGTTCGACGTGTTCCGCCGGGATACCTTCATCCTGTACCGGAATCTCACGGTGCCCAAAAAGCTGATCGTGGGCCCCTGGTATCACTGCGGGGAGACGGGGTTGGACATGGCCGCGGAGCAGCTGCGGTTCTTCGACTATTGGCTGAAGGACGTGCCCAACGGGATCATGGAGGAAAGCCCCATTTACCTCAAGACCCAGTTCATGCCGGGGGGAAAGGACTGGGCGTTTTATGACCGCTGGCCCCTGAAGGAGGCGGAAAACCGCTCTCTGTTCTTCGGGGAGGGGGGAACGCTCAGCCCGCAGGCTCCGCAGACGGAGGGGGAGGGGGACGACTACGCCGCCCGGTACGATATCGCCACCGGGGTGGAGAGCGGGGACCCTGCCGACCTGGACGCCAAAGCACTGGTGTATACATCCGCGCCGCTGGAGACGGACCTGCGGGTCACCGGCCACCCCCTGGCCTCCCTGTGGGTCTCCGCGGACCGGCCGGATGCGGATTTCTTCGTCTGCCTCACGGACGTGGATCCGGAGGGGGCCGCCTTCCTGGTGACGGAGGGGCATCTCCGGGCCTCCCACCGGAAAACGGCGGAGCCGCCCTATGATTTCCTGGGCCTGCCCTGGCATCCCTCCGGGGCCGGGGACGTGAAGCCCCTGCGGAGCGGGCAGCCCACCCGGCTGGATATCGACCTGATGCCCACCTCCTACGTGCTGCGGAAGGGGCACCGCATCCGGGTGGAGATCTCCAACCATCTGCGGGGCTTTTATGCCCTGGAGGCCGATCCCCCGGCGAAGATCCGGCTGCACCGGGATCCCAGGTATCCGTCCTACATTGCGCTCCCCGTGGTTGAAGCCTGAAGAATAAAACCGACCCGTCCGGGTTGCCGAATGGCGTACCCGGACGGGTATTGTTCTGCACTCTTTAAGTCAGTTCTCAAACTTCGGGAATGGGATATGCCCGGTTCACCTGGCCCCAGAGCTTTGCCTTGTGGTAGCCCAGGCTGACGACCTCGAAGAACTTATCGATGTTCGCCAGGGGCGTGGCGGCGGTGATATCGCAGCCGGAGGAGATCATGAAGTTCTCGAAGACCATGCACTTCCGCAGAAGGGCCTGGGTATCCAGGGCCATCTTATCGGTGCTGTCGCACATGAACACGGCGGAGGGGCTGATGTTGCCCATGACGATCACGTCCCGGGGCAGGGCGTTCAGCAGCTGCCACATATCCGCCTTGTCGCCGAAGTGGAACATCTTTGCCCCGGTGGCGATAACGGCGTCCACCTTTTTCTCAATGGCGTTGGAGCAGTTGTGGTAGCAGAAAACGAAATCCCGGTCCTGAAGCTCATCAATGATCCGGCGCACATACTTGGAGGAGAACTCCTGCATGGGACCGGGGGACATGAGGCCCGCCAGGGGCTCCGCCATAATGACGCCGTTTGCGCCCATGGCCTTCATGGCCTTGATGTATTTCAGAAGGAATTCAGTGCATTTTTCCAGGACGGAGTGGACGAGCTCTGGCTCCTCATAAGTCAGGAGCAGGATCTCGTTCACGTCCATCAGGCGGCCCGCCATGGAGAAGGGACCGGTGCAGTTGGCGAATACGGGGCGGTCGGTCACCAGGGTCAGGCACTTGCCCAGGGCCCGGAGGACCTTGCCCGTTCTCCCCGCGCCCAGCTCAGGGATCGCCAGGGCGTCCGCCTCCTCCTGGGTGGAGACGAGCTGACCGGTGATGGTGGGGATATCGTCGGTATGATAGGTGCACTTGGCGCCGAAGGCTTCCGCCTCCACGGACAGGTCCATATAGGTGGTGGCGAAGGGCATATTGTACCGGTCCGCGATCAGACGGACCCCCAGGGCCATTTCGCTGGAGGAATTGACCAGCTTGTCCACCGTGATGAACAGCTGCTGCACGGCGGGATAGGACAGAAGCGGCATGGCTTTTTTGTTCTGCGTTGCGATCTGTTCGCGGATCCAGAGGTCCATGTTCATGGTCGTCATCTCCCTGTCAGAAATCGAATGATCCTTGCTGAACACAGTATAACAGATGCCGGGGAAATTACAACGGCGATTCCCAAAAGAGTCACAAAAGACGGCGCCCCGCATCTTTCCGCCGGGCGGAGAGCGGATGCCGCCGCGTATTGACACGTCGGGCGGGGCAGGATACAATCCGACCGAAAGGGAAAGACGCAGAGAGTCCTGCAGATGAATTAACTAATCATACCAGACGCCCGGCAAACCGGCGTCCGTCCAAGGAGGATTGAATATGAAACTGGCGGTGATCTATGATTCCGTGACCGGAAACACCCGGCAGGCCGGGGAGTGGATCGCGGAGGGAATGAACCGGGTCCCGGGGGTCGAAGCCCGGAGCTATCCCATCAGCGAAGTGGACGAAGGCTTTGTGTCGGAAGCCATGGGCACGGTGAGGTTTTTGCCGGTATGAAGCCGCGCTGACGCGCTGATGAAGCCCGGCGGCTGCGCCGCCGAATGAAGCAAAATGAAGCGAAGCCGCCATAGGACTCTGCGTCCCCGTCAATTCCTTCATCAGCGAAGCAGCTTCATTGCAAAAAGCAGCCTTTCGGCTGCTTTCTGCTGGTCCGAGTGACAGGGTTCGAACCTGCGGCCTGATGCTCCCAAAGCACCCGCGCTACCAACTGCGCCACACCCGGATAGGCGGCGGAGGGTCTCCCTCCGCCGCGAAGCATTATACCGGTTTTACCCGGCGCTGTAAAGCCCCATTTCTGCGCCGCCGGGGACGGACTGCAATAATCCTTGCAGTTTCCGGATGATTCCGATATAATAACATGCTTACGGAAGGGAGGTGCGGGAACTGAATACGGACAGCGCGTTTTTCCTCCTCTGTTTCCTGCCTGCCCTGGGGCTCCTGTACTATCTCCTGCCGGGAGAGCGGGTCCGGAACGGGCTGCTGCTTCTGGGCAGCCTGGTCTTCTGCGCCTTCGGGCGGCTCTCCGGGATGATCCTTCTGATCGCCTTCGCTCTGGTCAACTGGCTTCTGGGCCTGGGCGCCGCCCGAAAGGGAAGGGGCGGCAGGGCGGTCATGGTCCTGGGGATCGTCCTGGACCTGGCCTTTCTGTGCGCCTTCAAGTATCTGGATTTCCTTCTGGCCCCCCTGCTGCCGGGAGCCGCCGCTGCCTGGAAGGACCTGGGCCTGGCGGCGCCTCTGGGGGTCTCCTTTTTTACCTTCAAGGCCGTTTCCTGCCTGATCGATGGGAACCGGGAGCCGGAAAAGGCCTGCCGGGATCCCCTGCATATGCTGCTGTACCTCTCCTTCTTCCCCCAGCTGGCGGCGGGTCCCATCACCCGCTTTTCCGACTTTGCGCCGCAGCTTCGGGGCAGAGGGCGGAGCAGCGAGGACCTGGCCCTGGGGCTCCGGCGCTTCATCCTGGGCCTGGGAAAGAAGCTCATCCTGGCCTCCGCCTGCGCCCGGCTGGCGGACGCGGCCTTCCGGGAGGGGACGGCTCTGTCCCTGCCCCTGGCCTGGCTGGGAGCCGTGGGCTATCTGCTGCAGATCTATCTGGATTTCTCCGGGTACAGCGATATGGCCATCGGCCTGGGACGCCTGTTCGGCTTCCGCACCCCGGAGAACTTCGATCATCCCTATATCGCCGTTTCCATCACGGATTTCTGGCGGCGCTGGCACATTTCCCTTTCCCTCTGGTTCCGGGACTATGTGTACATCCCCCTGGGGGGAAACCGGAAGGGAAAGGCCCGGGCCGCCCTGAACAAGCTCATCGTTTTCGCCCTCTGCGGCCTGTGGCACGGGGCCGCCTGGACCTTCGTCCTCTGGGGTCTGTGGCACGGGCTCCTCTCCGCCCTGGAGACCCTGGGCCTGCCGGATCCCAGGCGGCTTTCCTCCACCCGGTCCGGCCGGGTGCTGGGCCATGTGTATACCCTGCTGGCGGTCTGCCTGGGCTTCGTCCTCTTCCGGGGGGAGAGCCTGGCCTCCGCCTGGGGGGTGATCGCCGCCATGTTCACCCCCGCCGCCATGACTCCCGCCGGGGAGACGGCCCTGCGCCTGGCGGGGAACGCCCGGGATCTGCTGCTGCTCCTGGCGGGGGCAGCGGTGTGCCTGCCCCTGGGCAGGCTGTTCCCCCGGCTGGGGGAGAGCCTGGGGGAGGGGAAGCTCCGGCCCCTGTCCTATGTGCTGTGCTTCCTGCTCCTGGCCCTCTGCATCACGGAGCTGGCCGCCGGGGGCTTCGCCCCCTTCATCTACACGCAGTTTTAGGAGGGGGGTGACGCCGTGAAGAAGGGAAAACGCTCCGCCGTCTGCTTTGCCGTCTGCTGTCTGCTTCTCTGCGCCGTCCTCAGCCTGGGGATGCTGGCCTTCGGCCCTGCGGGAGCGGGGGCCAACGAGCGCCTGGCTCAGAAGCCGAAGCTCAGCAATAAGGGAAAGACGAACTGGTCTTACCTCTCTCAGCTTGCAGACTGGATCGGAGACCATTTCTGGCTCCGGCAGGAGCTGATCACCGCCCGGAACGGTCTGGCGGCCCTTTCCGGTTCCAGCCCTGTGGAGGACGTGATCCTGGGCCGGGAAGGCTGGCTCTACTATGCCCCGACCCTGGAGGATTATACCGGTTCCGCCCCTCTGTCCGACGGGGATCTGGCTTCCGCCGCAGCGAACCTGGGGCTCATGGCGGAATACTGCCGGGACCGGGGACTGGATTTCCTCTTTGTCCCCGTACCCAACAAAAACAGCTTGTATCCGGAGCAGATGCCCGGTTATACCGCCGGGGAGGAGCGGGATCTTCCGCGCCTGCTTGCCCTGCTGCCGGAGGAGAACGTGCCCTTTGCGGACCTGTATGCTCTTTTCTCCGCTCAGGGGGAGACCCTGTATTACGCCCATGATTCCCACTGGACCGTGAAGGGCGCCGCCCTGGCGGCGGACGGGATCAATGCCGCCCTGGGGCGGGACAGCCGGTACTTCGCCGGGGATTTCTCCGAAGCCCTGCGGCACGACGGGGACCTGTATGAAATGCTGTATCCCGCCGCCCGGGACCCGGAGACGGGCCCGGCATACGGAGGGACCCTTCGGTATGACCGGGAGGGGACGGATACCCGGCCGGACAGCATCACCATCAACACCACCGGGGAGGGGACCGGAAGCCTGCTGGCCTACCGGGATTCCTTCGGCAACGACCTGTATCCCTTCCTGGCGGACAGCTTTGCCTCCGCCCGGTTCTCCCGCAGCACGGTATATGACCTGACCGCCGCGGAAAAACTGGGGGCGGACACCGTGCTGGTAGAGCTGGTGGAGCGCAATCTTTCTTACCTGCTGACCTATGTGCCGAAAATGCCCGCGCCGCTGCGGGCGCTTTCCGGCGGGGAGGAGACCGGCGTCCCGGTGGACCTGGCCCGGAGCGGAGACAGCGGGCCGGAGGGCTGCATCGGGTATACCGGGACCCTGGATCCCGCCGCCGGACGGGCCTGGCTCCAGTGTGCCGGAGGGTGCTACGAGGCCTTCCGCCAGACGGAGGGGGGCTTTGCCGCCTGGCTGCCGGAGGGGGAGACTCCGGAACGGGTGCTTTACCGCCTGGGGGACAGGCTCCTGTCCGCTCCGGTGGGAACGATCACAGACTGATCCTATGATTTTATGATAGACGGAGATATGCCATGAAGAAGCTGTTCATCCTGATATTCTGCGCCCTGATGGCCCTTCTGTGGGCCTGCTCGGCCCCCGCCCCCGCCGCCACTGCGGTCCCGACTGAGGCTCCTGCGCCGGAGACCACCGCCGCGCCTGCGAAGACCCCTGCGCCCACCGCG
>JAFZVM010000100.1 GCA_017617795.1 Oscillospiraceae bacterium | reverse complement strand
CGATACCGGAAAGGAAGAAAGTGTGAAAGAAACCCATCAGGGGTGTCTTTCGCGTTCAATCATAAGTTTTTCGAACAATCTTTTCCATATTCCTTGTTCGAAAAACTTGCCTCAGCGCGGCGACAAGACTTTGTCGACACGCTGAGCCGCGGGCAGACGCCCGCGGCTTTTACGCTGTCTGAGACACTTTATCTCCACTTGTCGATGGAGGTGCTGTGGGGGCTGTACTGGGACCAGCCCTGGACCACGTTGCTGCCCTGGGGATCCCCTACGACGATGACGTTGATCTGGTTTCTGGCGAAAAGGTGCATGACCGTATCGTCGGTGACGGGTCCCTGGGAAGGATCGGGCCTGGGACGGGCGTACAGCCTTCTGCCCTTCAGCTCGCCCTCGGTGACGGTGATCCGGTTCCAGAAATAATCCTCGATCTCCTTCCGGGTGCGGCAGCCGGTCTCCTCCAGCAGCTCCTTCGCCCGCAGGGGGGACAGGAGGATGGTGATGCCGTGGAGCATCTCAAAGGTCTTGATGGACCGGTAGAAATCATCCAGGCTGGGATTGAGCATATAGTTGCCGATGTGGGCCCAGCCGCCGGTGAGGATGGTGAGCACGCTTTCCCCCGCCTTAAAGCCCAGGGAGGTGGAGTAGGGCTCCCAGGGGCTGGCCTCTTCGTTCTCCGCAAAGGCGAAGGTATAGCAGCTGTTGTTGCCCATGACGCCCATGAGGTTCACCCCGACTTCGCTGCCGCCCAGATTGATGAAGGCCAGCCGGTGAGCCCGGCCGATGACGGCGTTGGCCCGTCCGCCGGGACCCAGGGCACAGACGGAGTCGTTCATGCCGATCTCCTTCCGGATGGGGCCGTTGACCACCTGCATGAAGCTGAAGGCATTGGTGGATTTTGCGGTCTGGTGGTGGCGCTGGTCCGTACCCATGAGCTCGATCATGGCCAGGATGACCGGCATATACTCCGGCTTCGCTCCGGCCATCACCGCCGTGATGGCCGCCTTCTCCACGGTGACGATGCGTCCTTCCGGCGCCATCTGGGCGGCTACGATCTCCTCCGGGGCGTGGGAGGTGCCCTTCAGCATCTCCGCCACCCGCTCCTCCGTGGGGATGATCACCGGGAGCCCGTCCGTCAGCCCGTTTGCCTGGAAGTATTCCTGCAGCTCGTCCTCCGTGCCTTCCGCGCAGAAGCGATCCGGCTGGGGCGGAGTATAGGGTCCGCTGATCAGTTCCTCCGGCTTCAGGGGGGAGAGGAGGGCGTCCTCGATCTCTCCCAGCAGCTTTTTCAGATCGGCCTCGCTGATGTCCGTGCAGGGGAATTCCGTCTCCGCGAAGCGGATCTGCATCCCCTCCCGTTCCCGGGAGATCAGAGCGTCGTTCTCCAGATACCGGTAGAGCACGGTAAGACCGGGAACGCCCATCCGCTCGATCCGGCGGGCAGGCCAGGTGACGGCGCAGGCGGTGGTGGAGCAGGAGGGGGCGGCAAAGTAAACGAAGCAGTCCGCCTTTTCCTTCATCTCCGCCCACAGAGGTGGATCATCTGAGGAATAGCTCATACGGGTGCGGTATTCCAGCCTGACCCCCGCGTACTTCTCCCGCAGATAAGCGTCCAGCGCCTTTTCCACCTCTCCGAAGCCGTGGGAATCCCCGGGCCAGGAGTTGATGATGTAGACCGTCTTGCCCGCCAGGGTCTCCGGCCGCGGAGCCAAAGGAGCCCGTTGTACGTCGTTGAACAGACCTCTGGGATCCAGGGCTTTCAGAATCTCCTGCATGGTTGCGTCTCCTTTCCCAATGTCTGCCGCGGGGGCCGGGAGGGGTGTCCGCAGGTCCCCGAAGCAGCGGGTCGATGTTTGGTTGACAATATCATAACATCGAATCGGGAACAGGGCAACGCTTTTCGCAGAGGCGCGGCGGAGGGATCGTCAATGGGTGAGCTGGCCCGGCTGGACCTTTTTCTCCTTCGGAGGAAAAAGGGCGTCGAAGCGGGCAAATTCCTCCGGTTCCCGTTCCGCGCAGAAGTATCCCTCCGGCGGAGCGTATTCTCCGGTTACGCCCTGCAGATAGCCGGGGATCAGCTCCCGGCAGAGGAAGAAGGAGTCGTCCGCCCCCTCCGGCAGATCATGGTACCGGATGCCGAATTCCCGGGCATAGGTAAAACCGCTCTTTCCGTAGAAGCGGATATTTCCCTCGAAGCACAGGGCGCCGCAGCCCAGGGCCGCAGCCCGCTCCAGGGAATCGTCCAGCAGCTTCTTGCCGTAGCCCCGGCGCTTCAGCTCCGGCGTGATGCAGATGGGGCCCATGGTCATGATGGGGATCGACCGTCCGTCGTCGGCACGGATCTCCGCCCGCATGAACATATTCTGCCCGATGATGCGTCCGTCCCCCTCCATGACCAGGTCCAGCTCCGGCACAAAGGCGGGATCCTCTCTGAGCCGGTGGATCACATAGTGCTCCAGACAGCCCGGACGGTATACGTTCCAGAAGGAATCCCGGATGAGGGCTTCCACGATCCGGTGGTCCTGTTCCGTCTCCCGGCGGATGATGATGGTTTTCGGTTCCATGGTTTTCCTGTTACTCCTTTCCTTTTTCCAGACGGACGGCAGCGGCGTCGATCAGCTCATCCCCCAGGGCAAGCACCGTCCTGCCGTCCTCAGCTCCGTCATAAACGCTCCAGAGCAGAAACATCGGGCCGTAGAATTCCGCCGCGGCCTTCTGCGGCTCCGGCAGCCCCAGGGCGGCGAACAGATCCGTCAGATACCCCAGCGGTCCGGAAACCAGATACTGCTGCCGGAGCCTGCCCATCTCCGGGTCCCGGAACTGCTCCAGGATCAGCATCCGGCGGAACAGGGAGGCGAATTCATCCTCGGCCCAGTATCGGAGCATGGTCTTGCTGAAGGCGGCGATCTGCTCCGGGGAGACGGCCTGATAGGCCTCCTCCATCTCTTCCTTCGTCCCCTCCGGCACCTCGCTGTCCCGGGCCAGCTCGGCATCCCGCTGTTCCATGCGGGCCAGGATGCTGTTGAAGATATCCCGCTTGCTTTTATAATGCCTGTACAGGGCGCCCTTGGTGATTCCCAGCTGTTCCGCAATATCGCTCACCGATACCGCTTCGTAGCCGTCCCGGGCAAACAGCTGCAGCGCCGTCAGCAGGATCCGTTCCTTTGTTCCGCGCATGGAGACCTCCCAGATAAAAAGTAAACGACCGTTTACCATAGTATAGTAAACGGTCGTTAACTTGTCAAGGATATTTCATTTCCTCCGGTTATTTCCGGTCAATCGCCCTCCGAAACCCGCTGGAAAACCAACTCCTCGCCGGATTCCGACTGATCCTCGTGCCAGGTGAAAGCGCCGTCTCCGAATACGATCGTCCCGGTGCCGTTTTCATATTCCGGATCCGCGCTTTGTATCTCCCCCTTATCGTCATAGACGACGTTGGCCTTGGTGCAGCCGGAATACCGGATGGTCATCGTGTCCGTATCGAGGCTGCCTGTGATGCTCCAGCAGACCGTCTTCCTGCCGCTGCTCCGCTCGATGAAGATCTGCGCGGCGTCGCTGCCGGAGCTCTCAACCTGAGCGGTGGTTTTGCCGCACTTGTATTTGCCGGCGTAGTCCAGAACGGGATTCCGCCAATCCGGATCCTCCTCAAACACCGCGGCATACTCTGCGTTCTCGGCCAGCTGCAGGGTGATCTGTGTATCCGTGGAGAAGTCCTCGCCGTTCTTTGTCCACTTCACGAAGCGGCTGCCCGCGTCCGGACGGGCGGCGAGGGTGTATGTTTCCGGGATGGCCAGACTGAACTGGGCGGACTGGCAGGAATAATCCGGATCGAATTCCGGAGATTGATCCCCCGGCGCGGAATAGATGCTGCCCTGGCCGTCAACAGTGAAGGTGACCAGGATGATCTCGTCCGCCATGCGGTAGGGGACGAAGTGATAGGCTTCCCCGCCCTCCACCGTGAGCAGCAGGCCGTCCGTTCCCTCTTCCGTGATGGTGACGGTCAGATCTTCCTTCTCGCCGAAGGAGGGCAGGGTGCCGCGCAGACTGTTGTCCTTCAGAGAAAGCATGCCGCTCCAGGCGTTTTCCGCCTCTTCTCTGCCCAGGAGACAGCCCACGTACCAGCCGGGTTCATCCGTGTCGTCCAGCCAGGCGATGGAGAGCATATTCGAATCCCTGTCCGTAAAATAGCCCGTACGGGGCCAGAGGGAGGCTTCCTTTGAAGGAGCGTGCGTCTCCTGCGCCTCCGGCGCAGCCGTCGGCACAGGGGTGTAATTCGATTCGGATCCGCCGCAGGCCGTCAGGGCAAAGACCAGACAGACCGCCAGCATGAGGCAAACCAGCTTCTTCATGTTTGCTCTCCTTTTGTTTCCATGAGTCGGGAGCCCTGTATTCACAGGGTTCCTGTTTCCGCTCCCCGGACGAGGCCGGGATCCGCTGGGGATATTTCAGCCTAACATATCTATTATACAATATGCAGCCGGAGCAGGCAACCGGAAAGTTTACAGCTGGTTCTCCGTACGCTTGATGATCTCGTTCTGTACCGGGGGGGTGAGGAGGGTGAAATAGGTGCTGTACCCCGCTACCCGGACGATGAGCTCCGGATAGTCCCGGGGTTTCTCCTGGGCCTGTTTCAGCACCTTGTTGTCCACCACGTTGAACTGGATGTGCTTTCCGCCGTTCATCAGATAGGTGCGCACCATGGCGGTGAACTTCTCCAGATCGGCGTCGCTCTTCATGGCGCTGGGGTGGATCTTCATGTTCAGCAGAGCGGCGTTGAAGGGCGTCTGGTCCACCTTCATGGCGCTGGCGAGGGAAGCGAGGGGCCCATGGGTGTCCGTTCCCTGGGCGGGGCTCATAACGCCGTCGCACAATGTCTCCCCGGCATAGCGTCCGTCCGGCGTGGCGCAGGTATAGGCACCGCCGGGGGCGTGGGCGGTGATGGACACGCCGGTGGGCCTGGGAGGCTCCCCGTAGATGGTGCGGAAGCGCCCGGTGTTCGCTGCCCAGAAGCCGTAGAGCTCCGCGGCCAGCCCGTCCGCCAGGGGGTCGTTGTTGCCGAATTTCGGCGCGGCGGCGCATTTTTCCCGCAGCCATTCGTAACCCACCCAGTTGGCTTCGATGGCCTTGTACAGGGTCTCCATATCCGCCTCGCGGCGATCAAAGATCACCTGCTTCACCGCGGCCAGGGAATTGACCGCGTTGATCATGCCGATGGGGTTGAACATGGAGGCGTTTTCATAGAACATCTTCCGGTTGAACATATCCTTCCCGCAGGCGACGCCGTCCCGGGTAAAGGCGGAGTGGACCACGTCCGGGAAGATCTCCCGGGCGACGCGGCAGAGGATGTTATGCTCCTCGTTGTACAGCCCCATGAAGTAGTCCAGCTGGGTCTTGAAGGCCTCTTTGAACCGGTCAAAGTCGGTGAAGTCCTTCATCTCGCCGGTGCGGGGGCCCAGCTGCTCGCCGG
This sequence comes from Oscillospiraceae bacterium, assembly GCA_017617795.1. GTDB lineage: Bacteria > Bacillota > Clostridia > Oscillospirales > Oscillospiraceae > UBA1774. The sequence continues at coordinate 28,885 of JAFZVM010000100.1, read as the reverse complement.
TGGAGGTGAGCACCCCGTTGTGCATGGTGATGTCCAGGACCTTCGGCACGATGAACATGCCCAGGGCGTTGATGCGGCTCTTGCCCGGGAGATTGAGGTCGAGACACCCGGCCAGGGCGTAATCCCGGGCCTCCTCCAGGGGGACCCCCTGGGCTACCAGGCCGCCGATATAGCTTTTATCGCTCACAAAGGCGGGCATGCCGATGCCGGTGCGCACCAGCTCGGCCGCCTTCATCATCAGGGACTGGGGGGTGCTCTCCGCCACCCGGACGGTGATGGTGTACTGGGGAATGCGTACCTGGTTGGCCGCCTCGATGATCAGATAGCTCAGCTCGTTGGTGGCGTCGGTGCCGTCCTTTTTCACCCCGCCGATGACGAAGTTGTGCCAGCGGGCCATGCCCGCCCATTTATCCCGCTGCTGGGCGCCGCCGTTTACAAAATTGAACTGCATGATCTTGATCCGCAGACATTCCAGCAGCTCCAGCACGTCCTCGTCCGTCAGGGCGCCGGAGTCGATATCCTTCCGGTAATAGGGGTACATGAACTGGTCGAAGCGCCCGCCGGGGGTGGTGCCGTGGGCGACCATCATCCAGTAGAAGTAGAAATTCTGCAGAGCGTCCCGGAAATCCCGGCTGGGATTCTCCGCGATCCAGTGGCAGGTGTCCGCCATGCGCAGGAGCTCCGCCCTGCGGGCGGGATCGGCGTTTTCCGCCGCCTTCGCCGCACAGGCGTCCCCGTACCGGTGATACATCCGCACCATGGCGCTGAGGGCGATGATCACCGCCTTGAGGTACTGGCTCTTGTCGAAGGAATCCGGATCATGGTAGGTCAGGGCCTTCAGCTCCGCCTCCGCGTCGTGCAAGGTCTTGCTGATGCCCTCGCCGATGATCTTCCCGTAATCCGGCACGAAAAAGCTCAGGCCGATGCCCACGCCCCAGCCGAAGCCCGCGCCCCCCGCGCCCCGGCCCTTGGCCTTGTCCTTCCAGGGCGGGCAGAGGACGCCGGAGCGGATAAAGGGCCAGAGGTGCCAGTCGTCATAGAACCGGCCCTGCCATTCGTAGATCTGACGGCCTTTTCCTTCCCAGAAGCGGTCGTAGCTGCGCAGCTCCGCCCGGTCCTCGGGGCTGATGCTGAAGCGGCCCTCCGGGCCCACCATGGTATCCAGATCCTCGTCCTCCCAGAAGGGGCCCCAGACGGAGGCCTCCATGCCGTGGGGAACGGAGGCGACGTTTCCGGCGATGAGCTCGTCTTCGTCGATGTAGATGGTGCGCTTGTCCAGGTAGTTCGCGGTGGCATAGGCGTTTTTCAGCACGGCGGGCAGCCCCTCGTGCGCTTCCCAGGATTCGATGAAATAGCGGGCCTTTTCCGCGCAGATGGGGTATTTCTCGGTCTTGAGCGCGGCCTTCATTCTGGCGATGCGATCGGTCATGGCGCGGACCTCCGGGTTCAGATTCAGATATGCGGCAAAGCGCACACTCTAATCATACCCCAGCGGAGGCCGGGAATCAAGGCGTCCGCGCGGGCCTTTTCCCACATCGCGGGAGCCGGGCTCAGTCCGGTCCCGCCTGCCGGCGGAAGCAGCAGAGGATATGTTCCGTCTTCAGGTCGTTGCAGAGCTGCAGGCCGCTCTCCGATACGTCGTAGACCTTCACGATCTCCTCCAGCCCGGCGCCGTCCTCCACCAGCTTATCGAAGGCGTCGGGGCATCCCGCCAGACGCTCCGGGTGGAAGGCCAGGGTCTTCTCATTTTCGAAAATCGCGTTGTACAGGATCTTCGACTCCACCAGGTCCTGGAAGAAATGGCTGCCGTAGGACAGCTCCGGGTTGTACCCGGCCTCGGAATTCGCGATCTCGCAGATGGCGGAGAACTCGCTGATATCGGCGAAGGCGGTGGGAACGCCCAGCTCCGGCGAGGAGGTGCCGATCCTCCCCGGGGCCATGAGCAGCATGGCCTTGCCCTTTCCGCGCATCTTCCCGTTCACAGAGCTCACCGCCTGGGCCACCCGGGGCTTGTCCCGATATGGCATGCGGTAGTACTTCACCGGGTCCACGTAGACGACGGTGTCCAGCCGGGTCGTCCGGGAGAGTCCCATGGCGGAATGACGGCACTCGAAGACGACGGAGCCGGGATCCACGTCCTCCGGCATCTTCGTCTCCTCCTGATCCTGGAACACCTGGAGCGGGCGGCACTGGAGGATATTGATGACGTAGTCCCCGTTCTGGGAAAGGTTGATGGTGAACTCCGTGTCCACCGGGTACCGGTATTCGTCCCGGATCGTCTGGAGGATATCCCGCATCTGCTGCATGATGGCCTCCTTTTCCACGAGCCCCTGGCAGGAGATGAACACGAACTCCCGCTCCCGGCCCAGCTCCCGGAAGGTCCGCTCCGTCTCATAGTCGTGCTCCAGGAAGAGGCCCCTCAGATAATAGGGCATGAACGGTTCCAGCTCCTTCAGGGTGATCTGCTCCAGCTTGCCCGCGCTGCGGTTGATCACCTCCAGCCGCTGCTGGGAATATTTGCGTTTCTCCGCACTGTTCCCGGCTGCCGTGACCTTCGGCCGGTCCAGGCTGACCAGCCGGGGATAGGAGCCCTCTGCCCGGTCCACCGCCGAGGTCCCCAGGCCCATCACCAGCCGCAGCATCCCGGCCGCCGGATCCAGGCTCTCCAGAAAACGGTACGGGCTGTAGGAGTAACCCACCCCAGCTGCGCAGGGCATGTAGTAATCCCCGTAGTAAGAGCCGGAGACCCGCTGCACCAGCAGGGCCATCTGCTCGTCCCGGGCCTGCAGCCCCCGCCTGCTCCGGTAGTCCAGAGCGGATCGGCTCATGGTGCTGGCATACACCGTCCGGACCGCGTCCTCGAATTCCTGCAGCCGCTGCTCCAGGTCCCCGGAGTTGGGGCAGAAGACCGATTCGTATTTCCCGGCGAAGGCGTTCCCGAAGCCATCCTCCAGGATGGAGCTGGAACGGACGATGATCGGATCCTGGCCGTAGTATTCCAGCAGCTTGACGAATTCCTCCTCCATCTCCCGGGAGAATTTCCCGGTGCGCAGACGCTGGGCGAATTCATCCGCCAGGGTAAAGAACTCCTCCTCCGTTCTCTGGCGGATCCGGAGATCCCAGAACCGGTTTTCCACGATGAAGGTGTAAAACACGTCCGAGCCGATGAAGAAGGAGTCGTGGGGCTCAAAGTTGGCGAAGATGTCCGGCCTCCGGTTTTCGACGATCTTTCGGGCCAGGAGCATGCCCGTGGCCTTGCCTCCGATCATCCCGGTCCCCAGCATGCGCTTCTTGATGTTCAGATAGTCCTCCGCCCGGAAGTTCTCCTTGATCATGACCCGGAGGCGCTCGTCCCGGGTCATCATGATGTCGCACATGCGGCCGCACTGCTCCGTCACGTCCATGCCGCTCCGGTGCATGGCCTCCGTCAGGTTGAAGAAGCGGTCCCAGCTGTCCATGTTCCCCCGGTCCGCCCCGGAGGCGTCCTGCTGCAGCAGCTGGTAGAAATGGCTGGCGGCGACGCCGTCCAGGATCGGCTGGAAGTCCCCGGTCCCCGGGTCGTACCGGTGGGGGAGGAACATGGTCTCGGAGTAGCGGTTCCAGATCTTGTCCGGACGGACGTAGACGTGCGCCGCGTCCGAGTACACGTCCAGAAAGAGCTGGGTGGTGTCCCGGATCTTGGCGATGGCCTGGAAGGAATGCTTCCCGCGGATCAGCGGGAAGAAGGCCACCGTATCCAGGGAAAACAGATAGGGACAGGTCACCTGGAAGAAGTTCCCCATCATCAGGTCCGTCGCCCAGGCCGTCTGCAGCTCCGAAAGGCAGTCGAACACGTAAAAGGCGTCGAAGCCCTCCTGCCGGATGATCTCATGGATCGCCACCGTAAAGGTCTCGAACCGGTGGGAGAGCTCCACGTTCACGATCTTGATCCCCTCGGTCTCTTCAAAAAACGGCGCGTGGGAGGCGAAGCGGATGTAGATCAGATTGCGGCCGTCCCGGATCGCCTGCTCCGCATAGGGCCTGACGAAAAGGCTGAAATCCTCCAGGCGGTCCACCCGCCAGACCACGTTGTCTCCCAGACGGATGTTGTCGAAGCACTTGTCCATCTGGGGGATCCCGGACGAAACTCTGTCAAACGCTGCCATATCGATCTCCTCCTTTGCTGCTCCGGAAAAGCAAAAAAGGACAGGGAGCCGCAGAGCGGACTCCCTTGTCCTCGAACGCAGTATACCACACTCCCGCCCCGTTGTACACAGGTTTCCGGAATTCCGGCAGATATTTTTCGCCGGGAGAAGGGAGAGCCGCGTCCCGGCCCATGGACGCCTTGACCTTCCGGCGGCGGAGGATTTATACTGAAAACAAAAAAGGATGAACGGGGAGGCTTCGGCGGATATGGATATGCTTGATCGCATCGAAAGGATCAAAAAACGGGTGGTGGTGGACCGCTACCCCATCTGCATCGAGAAATTCCGCATCACCCTGGACGTGCGGGAGCAGACGAAGAACGACCACGTGATGATCCAGCGGGGCAAGATCCTGAAGGCCTGCGCGGAGCGGATGCCCATCGCCATCGGGCCGGAGGAGCTGATCGTCGGCCTCGCCTCCAGTAAGCACATGGGCCTGGAGATCGATCCGGACTACGGCGTCTGGCCCCAGAATGAGATCGACGCTCTGAAGAAGGACGGCTTTCTCGTGGATCCGCAGGATGAAAAGGACCTCCAGGAGCTGAACCGGCGCTATCAGCCGGATACCCTCATCGGCCGGGAGGGGGACGTGTTTTATGAGCAGCCCCGTATTCTGAACATGCTCCGGGCCGGCCTGATCCTGCCCCCCTGGAAGGACAAGGAGCAGGAGCGGGGCGTGGGCGGCGGCTATGCCCAGTCCGGCCTGGGCCTGGGGCCCAGCCTGGTGCTGCTCTGCGTGGAGTACGACAAGCTGCTGAAGCACGGCGCGGAGGAGCTGATCCGCCGGGCCCGGGAGGAGCAGGCGAAGGTGCGCTTCCTGGATATGGAGGCCCTGGATAAATACCGCTATTATGACGCGGTGGTCATGGCCTTCGAAGCCATGATCACCCTGGGGGACCGGTACGCCGCCCTGGCTGCGGAGCTGGCGGAGAAGGAGTCCGACCCGGCGCGGAAGCGGGAGCTGGAGACCATCGCGGAGACCTGCCGCAGGGTCCCCCGGAAGCCCGCCCGCACCTTCCGGGAGGCGATCCAGTGCTTCTGGTTCCAGGTGCTGTTCCTGAGTCCCAGCACCACCCTTCCCGGCGGCCGCTTCGACCAGTACATGTACCCCTATTACAGGGCCGATCTGGAAGCCGGGCGCATCACCCGGGAGGAGGCCCTGGAGCTCATCTGCCTCCTGCGTCTGAAGGACATGGAGCTGAACCGCACCTCCGGCAGCGAGCTGCGGAAGAAGAACTCCGGCATGGCCAAATGGCACAACTATACCATCGGCGGAGTGGACCCCGCCACCGGGGAGGACGCCTCCAACGACTTGACTTATCTGCTCATCGAGGCGGCCATGGTCACGAAGACTCCCCATTTCACCCTGACCCTCCGGGTGCATGAGAAGACCCCGCCGGAGCTGATGCGGAAGGCGCTGGAGTGCGTGAAGCTGGGCCTGGGGATGCCCGCCTTCGTCAGCGATCGGAGCTATATCGCCACCTTCACCTCCCGGGGCTGCCCGGAGGAGTACGCCCGGGACTACGTCATGACCGGCTGCCTGGACGGCAACCTGCCGGGAAAGAGCCGCACGGGCCCGGTGCCCATGGTGACCTTCCCCCTGATCTTCGATATCTTCCGCCACCGGGGCGTCGACGTGAAGACCGGCCTGCGGGTGGCCCCGGATCTGGGGGATTTCGCCTCCTGGGAGAGCTACGACGCCCTGTTTTCCGCCCTCAGCCAGGAGATCCGCTATATCCTCGGCCTGGTGTGCGAAAAGAACAACGTGGAGCTGGCCATCACCCAGGAACTGCTGTTCGATCCCCTGCGCAGCGCGCTGATGTTCGAGGGCATCGAATCCGGCAAGGATACCTGGAAGCGGGTCATGCCCTTTGAGAACTGCGCCGTGGTGAACCCCATCGGCATGGTGAATCTGGGGGATTCCCTGGCCGCCATAAAAAAGCTGGTCTTCGACGAGAAGAAGTACACCCTGGCGGAGCTGGGGGAGGCCCTGGACGCGGACTGGGTCGGGTACGAGTCCATGCAGGCGGATTTCCTGGCCGCGCCGAAATACGGCAACGATATCGACGAGGTGGACAACATCGTGGCGGAATGCTATAAGCTGCTGTGCGATACGGTGGCGGCCATCCCCAATATCATGGGCCGGCCCACCATCCCCACGGGCATCTCCATCACCTCTCACCAGCCCGGGGGTCAGCTCACCGGAGCCACCCCGGACGGGCGGAAGGCCGGGGCCATCCTGGCGGACGGCACCACGTCCCCCATGCACGGCTGCGACAGCTGCGGCCCCACGGCGGTCTTCCGCAGCGCCATGAAGATCGACCAGGATCCCATGCAGGCCACCCTGCTGAACATGAAGTTCCACCCCTCCGCCCTGCGGACGGAGACCGACCTGGATAAGCTGGGGGCTATGATCCGGGTCTATCTGACCAACGGTGGCAAGCAGGTGCAGTTCAACGTGGTGGATCAGGAGACCCTGAAGGCAGCCCAGGCGGACCCGGAGAAATACCGGGACCTGGTGGTGCGCGTGGCGGGGTACAGCACCTACTTCGTCACCCTCTCCCGAGCCATGCAGGACGAGGTCATCGACCGCACCAGCCTGGGCCTGGGTTGATCCGGGGCGGAAGAACATCCGGAGGGCCGCGGATTCCGGAACCGGAGGACAGAAGAACGGGAAGCGGATGGAAACCCCATCCGCTTCCTTTATCGTTGACATGAGACGATCCTGTCACAAGTTTGTCATCTGCCCGGGGCGATTGACAGACGCGAAAAGCGAGATTACAATGAATCATCAACTGACAGAAACTGCAGGGGGATCAACAAACAATGAAAAAAACGGCAAAAAAGCTGTCCTCTTTGATCTTGACGCTGGCGTTCCTGCTGGCATGGCTGCCGGGAGGGGTACAGGCGGCTGACTCGCTGTGGGAAACCAAGACCCTGGACGACGGGACCCTGGCCATCACCGGCTATCGGGGCCTAGCCTCCGATATCGAGATCCCCTCGTCCATCGGCGGCGTGGCCGTGACGCAGATCAGCAGCAATGCTTTTCGGAAGAGCGATTTCCTGGTCAGCGTCGTGATCCCCTCCAGTGTGACGACCATCGGCTATGAGGCCTTCTTCGGCTGCACTGCTTTGGTGACGGCGGACCTGACGGAGGGCCTCTGCGAGCTGCATAACCGGGCCTTCGGCAGCTGCGCCTTGACCCATATCTACATCCCCTCCACCCTGACCTCACTCCACGCCGCCAATGCGGGGGACGCACCGTTTTCCGGCTGCTCGTCCCTGGACGCCGTCACCTTCGCCCCGGGCATTACGGAACTGCCCTACAGCCTCCTCCGGGGCTGCACGGGCCTGACGAGCATCGACATCCCCAACACGGTGACGACCATCGGCGACTTTGCCTTTTCGGGCTGCACGAACCTCCGGTCCGTGCGCATCCCCTCTTCGGTGGAGACCATCGGCGGCAGCGCCTTCAGCGGCTGCACGGCTCTGGCGGAGCTGAGCATCCCCAACAGCGTGACGTCTGTGGGCAGCAGCGCGTTCCAGGGCTGCACGAGCCTGACGACGCTGTCCATCCCGTGCAGCGTGGAGAGCATCGGCTACGCGGCTTTTCATGGCTGCACCGGCCTCACTTCGGTTCGGCTGTCGGAAGGTCTCGTTTCCCTTGGCGCCCAGGCTTTTAAGGATTGCACCGGCCTTACCGGCGTTCATATCCCCTCCACGCTGAAAAACGTCAGCGCCAGCAACCATGCAGACGGGATCTTCAGCGGCTGCACGGCGCTGACCTCCGTTTCCTTCAGCCCGGAACTCACCGCGATCCCCTACAGCCTGCTGCGGGGCTGCCCGGGCATTACGAGCCTCACGATCCCGGATACCATCGAGAAGATCGGGGGCTATGCCTTTGCGGGCTGCACGAGCCTGAAAACGGTGCGGATCTCCTCCTCAGTGACCGCTATTCCCGGAAGCGCCTTTGCCGGCTGCACGGCGCTGAGCTCAGTGCACATTCCCGACGGAGTGACCAGCATCGGCAGCAGCGCGTTCCAGGGCTGTACGAGTCTGAAGACGCTGTCCGTTCCGGGCAGCGTTACGCTGATCGACGGCGCTGCGTTTGCCGGCTGCACGGCACTGACCACGGTGACGCTCTCCGAGGGGCTCCGCAGCATGGGCACAGTGGTATTCAAGGGCTGTACGGCCTTGAAGAGCATCAATATTCCCGCGTCCCTCACCTTCATCGGCGCCAGCAATGCCGAAGACGGCAGCTTCCGTAATTGCCCGGCTCTGGAAACCCTCACCCTCAGCCCGGAGGCAACTTTGATCCCCAAAAACCTGCTGCGGGGCTGCCAGAGCGTGACGTATCTCCATATCCCGGCCGCCGTGACGACCATCGGCAATTACGCCTTCAACTCCTGCACGGGGCTGACGGACATCTATTACGACGCCGACGAGACTTCCTGGGCGGCGATCACCGTGAAGAGCGGCAACACCGAGCTGAACGACGTCACCATCCATTACAATGCGGTACCGACCGTCACATCCGTCGCCGCAAATAAGACCGCCGCCGCTGTGGGCGAGGCCATCACCTGGACGGCCAAGGCTTCCGGCGGGATCGGGGACCTGCAGTATTACTTCATCCTCTACAAGGACGGGACCAAGCTCAAGACCCGGTCCTACAGCACCTCCAAGACCTTCAGCTATACCCCTGCGGAAACCGGGACCTACAAGGTGAAGGTGTATGTGAAGGACAGCCTCGGCACGAAGGTATACAAGACCGGCAAGGGCGTCGCGGTGACCGCCGTTGCCAAGCCCGTCATCACCACCCAGCCCTCCGCCAAGACCGCCGCGGCGGGGGCAAAGGCGACCTTCAAGGTGGCCGCGACCGGTGAAGGGCTCACCTATCAATGGCAGTACAAGACCGCCGGCAGCAGCACCTGGAAGGATAAATCCGGGGCCACCAAGTCCAGCTACACTGTTACGGCGAAGGAATCCTACAACGGCATCCAGTACCGCTGCGTCGTTTCCAACGCCGGGGGCAGCGTGACTTCCTCCGCCGCGACGCTCACCGTTACCATCTCCAAACCCGTGATTACCACCCAGCCCAAAGCTCAGACCGCGGCGGCAGGCGAGACCGCTACATACAAGGTGGTGGCCTCCGGCACGGGGCTCACCTACCAGTGGCAGTACTCCAATGACTACGGCAAGACCTGGCATAATAAGACAGGGGCCACCAAGTCCAGCTATATCGTTACGGTGAAGGCCTCCTACAACGGCATGCTCTACCGCTGCAAGGTGACGAACTCCGCGGGGACCGTAATCAGCAGCAAGGTGCGCCTCACGGTGAGCGGGGTGAAGCCCAAGATCCTGTCCCAGCCCGCGGCCCAGACCGCGGCGGCGGGTGAGAGCGTCACCTTCAAGGTGGTGGCCGCAGGCGTAGGCATGACCTACCAGTGGCAGTACAAGACCGCCGGCAGCAGCACCTGGAAGGATAAGACCGGGGCTACCTCTGCCAGCTATACCGTCACGGCCAAGGAATCCTACAACGGCATTCAGTACCGCTGCGTGGTGACCAACAGCATCGGCAGCGTCACCTCCGAGGAAGCGAAGCTGACGGTGAACTGAGAACGGCGGATAAACAGAATATCAAACCCCGGGGTGCGGTGCAACAACGTGCATCGCACCCCGGAGTCTTTCTCTGTCCCTCATCCGCCGCTTCCCGGCGGCAGTCGCCATTCGTTGACTATCTTCGCCCGAACGAATACAATGGGGTCGATTATCCGAGATCTCACCGGCCCGCCGTCCGCGGCGTCGGGATCCGGGAGAATTCGGCTCGGAAAACAAGGAGAAGGATCATGAAACTGATCGAACCCACGACAGAATATGAAGGGCAGATCCGGGAATACCGAAAAGAGTTTCTTGTCAGCGGCGATTCCATGGACGGAACCGGCGCCCTCAGAAGATTTGAAGACCCGCGGGAGTGGATCGCGTATTCGGACAGCTTGAAGGATCCCCGCACCGTTCCCCGGGGAAAGGTCCCGTCCACCCAGTATATGCTGGTGCGGGAAGAGGACGGGAAGATCGTCGGCATGATCCAGATCCGGCATTGCTTCAACCCCTACCTGGAAAAGTACGGGGGCCATATCGGGTACTCCGTGGCGCCGGATGAACGGCGCAAAGGCTATGCGGCGCAGATGCTGAAAATGGTCTTGCCGAAATGCAGGGAGCTGGGACTGGATCGGGTGCTGATCACCTGCATCCGCGGCAACGAGGGCAGCAAAAGAACGATCCTGAAAAACGGCGGCGTATACGAATCCACGGTCCATGAGCCGGAGGAAGACGTGGATCTGGAGCGGTATTGGATCGATCTCGCCGATTGACGATCCCGGGATCGTCCCGGGCGGAGAGAGCAAAAAAAGCGCCCCGGTTCAGGCGGCGGGCCTGAAGGATCCGGGACGCGGTGAGGGAGGGAGACCCATGGGAGATGCTTCGGCCAGGAAAACGCTGATCTTCAACGGATCCCCCCGGAGGCAGGGGGACACCGCCGCCCTGATCCGGGCGCTGACAGAAGGGCTCGCGGGAGAGTACCGGGTGGTGGACTGCTACCGGGCGGATATCTCCCCCTGCGTCGACTGCCGGGCCTGCCGGAAGGAGAAGAAATGCGTCCTGCGGGACGGGATGCAGGAGATCTATCCGTATATCGAGGCGTGCGGCAATATCGTCATCGCCTCGCCCATCTATTATGCGGAGCTGACGGGGAAGCTGCTGGATATCGCCAGTCGGTTCCAGGTCTATTACTCCGCCCGGGCCTTCCGGAACGAGGACCCGGGGATCCGGCCGAAAAAGGGCGGCGTCATCCTGGCGGGGGGCGGGGACGGGGATCCCAAACGGCCCTATGCCACGGCGAAGATCCTGCTCCGCCAGCTGAACGTCCGGGAGATCTTCCCTCTGGTGTGCAGCCATAGGACGAACGACCTCCCCGCCGGTGAGGACGGGGAGGCATTGAGCAAGGTCAGAGAGCTTGCAGCATTTCTGAATACCTGAAAAGCGCGTTACAGGGCGTAGGCGATCAGCAGGCGGAGGGTGTTTTCCGCCCCGTCCCGGTGGCTGCGCTCATAGCCGTGGGAGGCATACACCCCGGCGCCGATCAGGCCATGGCGCAGGTCGCTGCCCGCCTCCAGAGTGGCCTCCACGTCGCTGCCGTAGTGGGGGTAGATATCCACGGCGTAATCCGCGCCGCTGCGCTTCGCCGCTTCGATGAGCCCCTTCACAACCGGGTAGCTGTAGGGTCCGCCGCTGTCCTTGGCGCAGATGGAGACCTGCTTTTCCGTGCAGGCCAGGCCTTCCCCCACGCAGCCCATGTCCACGGAGATGGCCTCGGTGCAGCCCTCCGGGACGCTGCCGCAGCCGCCGTGGCCCACCTCTTCGAACACCGTGATATGGGCGTAGACCGCGCGCTTCGGCGTGATCTTTTTCTCCCGGATATATCTGGCCAGACCCAGCAGGATGCCCACGCTGAGCTTATCGTCCAGGAAGCGGGACTTGATATAGCCGGACCCGGTGATCCGCACGTTGGGCTCGAAGCAGACGATATCCCCCACGGCGATCCCCAGCTTTTCCGTATCCTCCTTCGTCTTCACGTCCTCGTCCAGCACCACCTCGCAGGTGTCCCAGTCCCGCTTGGTGCTGTTGTATTCTCCGTTCACGTGGATGGAGGCGTTGCAGAGCTGGAAGGTGCCTTCATAGACGCCGCTGAATTTCGTCACCACCCGCACGATCTCCGTCTCGGCATTGTTGGGGTTCATGCCCCCCAGATTGGTGAGGCGGAGCCGTCCGTTTCCCTTGATCTCCGCCACCATGCCCCCCAGGGTGTCCGTGTGGGCCTCCAGGAGAAGACCGTTTTCCCGGTCCTCCCCTCCGAAGGAGACCAGAACGCCGCCCTTGTTGGTGAGACGGGCTTCGAAGCCGAGCTTCTGGAATTCCCCCAATACCCAGGCCGCCGCGTCCTCCGTGTAGCCGGTGGGGGAGTCGATGTTCAGCAGGGTCTCGGTCTCCTTCATCAGGAAATCCGTGTACTTTTTCAGATTGAGCTTGTTCATGGCTGCCGTTCCTTTCCGTTCAATATCCCAGCTCCCGGTCCACGACGTGCACCGGCGGCTGTCCCTGCAGGACCAGGGTGAGGTTGCGGATCACGGCGTCGGTCACCTGGTCGTAGTTGACCCCGGCCCGGTAGCCGCCGGAAATATGGGGCGTGATCCAGACCCGGGGCGCCGTCCAGAGGGGATGCCCCTTGGGCAGAGGCTCCGGCTCCATCACGTCCAGGCAGACGGCCTTGAACCAGCCGTCCTTCAGCACCCGCAGAAGGTCCTCCGTCACCACGCAGTTGCCCCGGCCCACGTTCAGAAGGATGGCGGACTTCTTCATCAGCCGGAGCCGACGCTCGTCGAACATGCCCGCCGCGTCGTCCGTTCCCGGCAGGCTGAGGGCCACCACGTCCATCTCCGGAAGAAGGGCATCCATCCCCTCCGGGGTGACCAGGTCCCGGACGAAATCCGGACGGTCGTGCAGGGTGCGGCGCACGCCCCAGCATTCGGCTCCCAGGGCGTAGGCCTTCCGCAGATAGGCGGTGCCGATGGCTCCCATCCCCACGGACAGCACCTTGGAACCGGCGAAGCGGTCGATATTATCCAGCAAAGTCCATTCCTGCCGGTCCTGCATCCGCAGGTATTCCGGCATGCGCTTCATGGCCATGAGAGTGGTGGTGAGCATGTGCTCCGAGATGGATTCTCCGTATGCGCCGTATGCGTTGGCCAGGGTGATCTCCTTCGGCAGCCAGGAATAGTTGTTGGCTCCGGCGCTGTACAGCTGAATGAAGCGCAGCCGGGGCATCTGCCGCACCATATCCGGATTGGGCAGCCCCACGAAGATCTCCGCCTCCTGCAGATCCTCCCGGGGGATATCCCGGAAATTCTCCGTGATGACGAGGCTGCAGCCGGGGAGCGCCCGGAAACGCCGGAGGCCCTCCTCGCTGTGGGCGCCCACCACCAGGACCTTGGTCGGTTTGCCGTTCATCAGAACCCTTCCTTTCCCTATGCTTTTTCCCCATTGTATCATAGGAACGGCGGAGGGACAAGGTAAGCCCGGCCCGGGGATTTTCGAAATACCCTGAGATATTTGCCTCCGGATCCGTAGTATACAGGTGAGACAGAAGGGAAGGTGAGCGCTTGGACGACGACCGGATCATCGAATTGTTCTTCGCCCGCTCGGAGCAGGCGGTCACCGAGCTCGACCGGAAATACGGGACCGTGTGCCGCCGGACCGCGGAGAACATCCTGAACGACCGGCGGGATGCGGAGGAGTGCGTGAACGACGCTTATCTCGCCCTGTGGAACACGGTGCCGCCCCTGCGGCCGGCTCCGCTTTTGAGCTACCTCTGCCGGATCGTGCGCAACCAGGCCCTAAAGCGGTATCATGCGAACACGGCCCGGAAGCGGAACAGCGTCTACGACGCCGCGCTGGAGGAGCTGGCGGAGTGTATTCCCGCCGCAGGATCCCCCCAGGAGGCGGCGGAGGCGAAGGAGGTCGCCGGGGTCATCAACGCCTTCCTGGAGACGCTGGATCCCGGGAGCAGGATCCTGTTCGTCCGGCGCTTCTGGCATGCCGACTCCATCGGGGAGCTGGCGGAGCTGTTTCACTTAAGCAGGCATGCCGTCTCGGTGCGCCTGTCCCGGATCCGCAAGGCCCTGCGGAAGAGTCTGGAAGAGGAGGGGATAACGCTGTGAACAGGAAAAAGATCTCGGAGATCATCAGCGGGATCGACGAAAAATATATCGATGAGGCGACGGGATTTGCCGGGGAGCGGTCCGCGGCTCCGAAGGTCCGCCGCTTCCGATGGGGGGCGGCGGCAGCCTGCCTGCTGGTCGTCCTGGCGCTGGGCTCCGCCGTGTACGCCCATGCCGCCGAAGCCAGAGCTTATGAGACGGCGGTGACGTTTTTTGAGGAGAACGGCCTTTCCCCGGAGGGGCTCAGCCGCAGCGAGATCAAGGAGGTCTATCGGGACATCACCACCCGGCGCTTTGCCTATGGAAAGACGACGGAGGTGATCCGGCAGACGGTCCCCGGCTGGGAGATCGCCCAAAGCGAGCCTTCCCCGGAGGAGCTGGCCGCCCTGTGGGACGGCAGGACCCGGACGGATGCCCCGGAAGAGGATGGGATCAGCTTCCGCATAGATTACCGGTATGCCCACCATGAGAGCCGCCCGGATACACTGGAGGCCGGCCTGCTGGAGTGCCGCCGGGACGAGGTGACGGTCTGGACCGCGGAATTCCCCTTTTATGTGGACGATTTCGCCCGGTATCCGGAGGGGATCCTGGTCTGGGGCTGGAACGAGACCCTGACTTCCGGGGAGACCGCCTATGCCTGGATCGCCTGCGTGGACGAGAGGGGAGAGGTGCTGTGGCAGCAGCCCCTGCTCCACGGTTTTCGGAACGAATATATCGCCGCCGTCCTGCCTGACGGGGAAGGCGCCTGGGCGGTGATCAGCCGCGGCGACCTGGAATATCTGTGTCTCAGCCGCTATGACCGGAAGGGGAAGGAGCTGAGTTTCCGCCAGACCGAGGTGGGGAACTACGGCATCTGGAACGCGGCCCGACTGGGGGACGGGTATATCGTTCACCTGGGCAGCTATAACGAGGGGGATTACGCCCATCTTTTCCGGATGGACCGGGAAGGCAACGTGATCGACGAGTATGAATACGAAGGGGAGGACTGCGTTTACCACATCGCGGATATGGCGGAGTTCGGCGGGCAGGTGTATCTTTCAGCCTACGCCGTTCCCATCCAGCACGACGAGGGCGGAAGGCATGAGATCGCGGATATCCTCGCCTATATCTTCGATCACGGCTGGGAGATCACCGAGGAGGAGCTGACGCCCATGGTACGGGGGAACTACACCGCCGTTCTGCTCCTGTGCGATCCGGAGAAGGGAGAGCCGCAGACCTTCTATTCCGTGCAGGGCTCCCTGGGCGGCAGACTATCCGTCAGAAGGGAAGACCGGCTGGAATGGGACGTGGAGAGCGTTGCCTCCGCCTTCTTTTCCCCGGCCACCAGCGCCTTTTCCATCGGCGGCACCTGTCAGGTGTACCGCTATGCCTTCGATGCGTCGGGCTCGCTGATCGGCCTGACGGATACGGGGGAGACGGTGCGGTACGCCAGATAATCCCGGCCCGGATCATTGCTTGAAGACCCTTGCCGCAGGCCGCGGCAAGGGTCCTTTTCGGCCTCGGGCCGCTTTTCCCTCCCATCCTCCTTGTACATCCCTCCGCCCGGTGATATACTTCTGTTCAGAACAGTCCTGTGAGGCTGATAAGAAAGGACGCATCCGCAATGAAGAGAACGTATTGCAAACGCCTGCTCTGCCTGGCGCTGACCCTCATCCTGGCGCTGACCCTGGGCACCGCCGCCCTGGCGGCGGATACCGCCGTGGTATCCAGCCAGAAGCTGACCGTCGACGGGGAGAACGCCCCCGTCACAGCCTACAACATCCATGACAACAACTATTTCAAGCTCCGGGACGTGGCCTGCCTGCTGGGCGATACCCCGGCCCGCTTTTCCGTGGAGTACAGGGAGGAGACCAACTCCATCCACATCGTCACCGGAGAGCCCTATACGGCCAACGGCACCGAGCTGAAGTCCCTCGGCACGGAGAGCAAAGAGGCGGTCGCGAGCCGCCAGACCCTGTATATCAACGGTCGGGAGGACTCCTCCCTTACAGCCTACAACATTGAAGGCTACAACTATTTCAAGCTCCGGGATCTGGGCAGCGCCCTGGGATTCAAGGTGGACTACGATGAGGAGAGCCGCACCATGCTCATTTTCACGGCGGAAACCGAACCGGAGCCTCAGCCCGCCGCACTCCCCGCCGACTGGGCGCCGGACATCTCCTTCACCACGGTGGACCTGGAGGGGAACACCTGGACGGACGCCTGCTTCGCGGGGCACAAGCTCACCATCCTGAACCTCTGGGGCTACTGGTGCCGTCCCTGCGTCGGGGAGCTGCCCGAGCTGGAGCAGATCTCGAAGGACTATGCCGACCGGGGCGTGCAGATGCTGGGCGTGTATCTGGCGGAGGATGAATCCGGCGATATCAAAACGGTGGAGGAGATGGGCGTCACCTATCCCAGCCTGCTGTACGCGGAGGCCTTCGATCCTTACCTGAACACGGGCTATTTCCCCACGACGATCTTCCTGGACGGGAACGGGAAGGTCCTGGGCGAGGCCTATATCGGCAGCCGGAACTATGCCTCCTGGACTGCCATCATTGAAGAGCTCCTGAAATGAAAAAGCGCGGCAAGACCGTACTGACTCTGATTCTGGCCGCGGCGCTGGTCGCCGTGGGCGTCGCGGAGGGGCAGGCGAAGGAGGTCCTGATGAAGGCGGTCCGCGTCTGCCTGGAGTGCATCGGCGTTGGGTAAGGGGAACGTCAGACTGCGGATCCAGCTCCTGGCGGCGCTGGTCCAGAACGCGGACTTCCGGGGCTTTTTCACCGGGAAGATCAACCGGGGCGCGCTGAAAAGCGTCTGCGTGCCAGGGCTCAACTGTTACTCCTGCCCCGGGGCGCTGGGGGCCTGCCCCATCGGCTCCCTCCAGGGCTTCCTGTCCTCCCGGCCCGTGCGCTTCCCCTATTACGTCGTCGGCCTTCTGCTCTTCTTCGGCGCCCTGCTGGGCCGTGCGGTATGCGGCTTCCTCTGCCCCTTCGGGCTGCTGCAGGAGCTGCTCCATAAGCTGCCCTTTCCCTGGCGGAAGCTGGGGACCTTTCCCGGGGACAAGCTGCTGCGGAAGCTGAAATACGGGGTGCTCCTGGTGCTGGTGATCGGCCTGCCCGCCCTGGTGCTGGACTGGGTCCCGGCCTTCTGCAAGTATCTCTGTCCCGCGGGCACCCTGGGAGGCGGCGTGCCTCTGGTGCTCCTCCACGGGGAGCGGCTGCATCTGGAGGTGGGCGGGCTCTTCTTCTGGAAGCTGGGCGTTGCCGCGGGGATCCTGCTCCTGTGCCTTTTCATCTTCCGCCCCTTCTGCAAATACCTGTGTCCCCTGGGGGCGCTGTACGGCCTGCTGAACCCCATCGCCCTGTGCCGGATGCATCTGGATTCCGACCGCTGCACCGGCTGCGGCGCCTGCGCCAAAGTCTGCCCCATGCAGGCGGATCCGTCGAAAACGCCCAACAGCCCGGAGTGTATCCGCTGCGGCGCCTGTACCCGCAGCTGTCCGTCCCGGGCGCTGCACCTGGGGATCCGCCCCAAGGCCTCAGAGAAGACGGAAAAAGAATAATGAACATCGAAGAATCGGGCGCTCAACGGAGCGCCCGATTCTTGAATTCTCCCCCAAATAATGTTATCCTTATCCCATCAAACTTTGAAACCATAAGGCGGTGATCCTATGTCTGCCATTCAGCTGGTGGAAAACGTGAAGAAGAACATCGGAAAGGTGATCGTGGGCAAGGAGGCCCAGGCGGAGGAGATGCTCCTGGCCCTGGTCTGCGGCGGCCACGTGCTCATCGAGGACGTGCCCGGACTGGGGAAGACCACCCTGGTGACGGCCCTGGCCCGGTCCCTGAACTGCACCTATTCCCGCATCCAGTTCACCTCGGACCTGCTTCCCTCGGATGTGACCGGCTATACGGCCTTCAACCCCAAGACCGGGGAGCGGGAGGTCTGCTTCGGCGGCCTCATGGCCCAGATCGTGCTGGCGGACGAGATCAACCGTACCAGCCCCAAGACCCAGTCCAGCCTGCTGGAGGCCATGCAGGAGGCCCAGCTCACCATCGACGGGAAGACCTATCCGCTGCCCACCCCCTTCATCGTTCTGGCCACCCAGAATCCGGTGGAGCATACGGGCACTTATCCGCTGCCGGAGGCGCAGCTGGACCGGTTCTTCATGCAGATCTCCCTGGGCTACCCCACCCATGAGGAGGAGATCGACATCCTGAAGCGCAACATGCGCGCCCGGCCCATCGACGAGCTGGAGCCCGTGGCCTCCGCCGAGGATATCCTGGCTCTCCGGGAGGAGCGGAAAAAGATCATCTGCGCCGACGCGGTGCTGGACTACATCATCCAGATCGCCGAGGCTACCCGGAAGGACGAGCGGATCAGCCTGGGGATCAGCCCCCGGGGCTGCATCGCCCTGACGGAGGCGGCCATGGCCAACGCCCTCTTCTCCGGACGGGACTACACCCTGCCGGACGACGTGCAGAAGCTGGCCGTCCATGTGCTGGCCCACCGCCTGGTCCTGGACCGCCGCAGCGGCATCCGGGGGGAGAGCCGGAGCAGCATCCTCACCTCCATCATCCGGGAGATCAAGGTCCCGGCGGTGTCATGAAGGTCCTGCGCTTCCTGTTCTATCTGCTGATGCCCGTCTTTCTTTTCGCCGGGCTGTATACCGGCATGCGCATCTGGTACGTGATCCTGATCGCCCAGATCCTGCTGGTGCTGGCCATCCTGGGGCTGAATCAGTGGACCGTGCGCACCTTTTCCTATACCCAGACCCTGGACGCCTCGGAGGCCGTCAAGGGCAGCGAGACCGCCCTGCACCTGTCCGTCCGGAATGAGAAGCCCTTTCCGCTCTCCATGATGCGGATGGACGTGGAGCTGGCGGCTCCCAGCGAGAACCGGCAGATCTCCTTCAGTCTGCTGCCCTTTGCGGGGAAGGAGTTCGACTTCAGGGTCTCCATGCCCTACCGGGGGGTCTATCCCATCGGGATCACCACCATGCGGATCACCGATATCTTCGGCCTGCTGCCCATGCGCTTCGATATGCGGAAGCTCCATTATTACCGCCA
Source organism: Oscillospiraceae bacterium (assembly GCA_017617795.1). Lineage (GTDB taxonomy): Bacteria > Bacillota > Clostridia > Oscillospirales > Oscillospiraceae > UBA1774. The sequence goes on along the minus strand of JAFZVM010000100.1, from coordinate 9,877 downwards.
GCCGGAGCTGACGGTCTATCCCCGGGCGGAGGCACCCTCCTCCCTGTATGCGGACGTGGCGGATGAAAAGCTCTTCGGGGAGCGGTTCCTGCATTCCGCCGAGAGCGGGGACAGCATCTCCGGGGCCCGGGCGTACCGCCCGGGGGATCCTCTGAAGCAGATCAACTGGAAGAAGAGCGCCGCCCACGGGGAGCTGTACGTGAAGCAGTATGAGCAGCCCATCCGGGAAAACCTGACCCTGCTCATCGATAACTGCGCCCACGGCGCGTCGGGGGAAGATGCCCTGGCCCGGGCGGATACGGTGTGCGAAGCTGCGGCCTGCATCACCCTCCACTGCCTCTCCCGGAACCGCAGCGCCGTGCTCCGGGCCCTGTGCGATACCCGGGGCGTCCATGCCGGAGAAGAAGCCCTGAACATGGCGGATTTTGAGAAGATCCGCCGCTGGCTGGCCCTGCTGCCCTTCGGCGACGGCCCTGCCCGGGGACCGCTGCCCACGGAGACCGCCTACGGACGGAGCGCCCTCATCCTGGTCACGGATTCCTTCACCCCCGAGCTGGAGGCTTCCCTGGCTGAGGCGGAGCCGTATTTCAGCGCCGTGACCCTGGTGCTGGTGGGAGACGAGGGCAGGGATACGGGGCTCATCCCCGCCATCCGTCTGCCCCTGGGCTGCGACGTGGCGGCCGAGCTGGCGGCGCTGGAATGAGGGGGTGCTGACGTGAAGAAACGAAACGAAGGGTTCTCCTCCTCCCTCATCGTGGAGCTGCTTTGCTGCCTCCTGGGCAGCTGCGCCTTCTGCACCGCCCTCCTGCCCGCCCTGGGCCAGGAGGTGAGCATGACGGAGTGCATGCTCTTCGCGGCGGTGGATCTGTCCGTGATCTTCCTCCTTTCCCGCCGGTGGTGGATCGCCCCGGCGCTGATCGCGGCGGTGGCCATCCTGGGCTTCGGCGCCGTGTGGGCCTTCAAGCTGAAGGACCCGATCCTGGATTATGTAAACGGATTTATCGAGTGGTACAACGCCGCCTATCCCTATACGCTGCCCTATTCGGAAAACGGCAGCCAGTTCCTGGTCCACCTGGCCTTTTCCTTCCCCGTGACCCTGGTGCTGTATATTTACTTCCGCCGTCTGGCCTTCCTGCCGGTGTGGGTCCTCCTCAGCGGAGCCCTGCTGGTATGGCTGTACTATGCCGGCGCGGAGAATATGCTCACGGTGGCGGCCCTGCTGCTCATCGTCCTCTTCGTGCTCATCTGCCGCACCAACGCCCGGAGCATCAACCGGAAGCTGGGCGGGGGAGAGAAGATCCCTGTCTCCGCCATGCTGGCCACGGCTATGGTCCTGGCGCCCCTGGCGGTGCTCTTCGCCTTTGCCTTCGGGCCCAAGGAGGAGGGGGCATGGCAGTCGAAATCCCTGGTCAATTTCGTGGAAGACCTGGGGGACGTGTTTTCCTTCTACGGGGAGGGAAGCTCCAGCGGCGGCAGCTTCGATCTGTCCTATTCCGGCCTTTCCCCCAACGGCTTTGAGCTGGGAGGAAACATCGAGCCCAACAACAAGAACGTGCTGCGGGTGAAGACCGATACCCCCATCCTCCTGGCCGGGTCGGTGTACGATACCTATAACGGCTACGGCTGGTATGACGGCTGGGCCCTGGGCCGCTTCCGCTTCGACAGCCCTCTCTGGAAGGGCAAGCGGCGGGAGATCTTCACCATCGATAAGCCCTCCTCCAACCAGGCGTCCGGGCCCTATAACAAGATCACCAAAAGCGCCCTCCTGGATATCAACATGAACGTGAACTTCCGCTCCCTGTTTGCCGGGGGCAAGCTGGAGCGGGTGACCCTCCAGCGGTCGGAGGACGCCAAAATCTACTTCAATACCCAGGGGGAGCTCTATGCCCTGGAATTTCCGCCTTACGCCCTGAGCTACACCATCCGCACCCGGGTGTTTGACCGGGAGCAGGAGAACTTCGACTGGAACATGCACGTCCTGCTGAAATACGCTTCCGCCTCCAAGGACAGGGAGTATGAGGAGATCGCGGAGCGCTATACCCAGGTATCCGAGACCATCGAGCCCTATGTGGCGGAACTGGTGGAGGAGATCATCGCCGGCAGCGAGGACGACTATGACAAGGCCCTGGCCATCGAGACCTGGATCCGGGACAACTGCACCTATACCCAGACCCCCGGGGACGCTCCCGGGGACCGGGATTTCCTCTCCTATTTTCTGGAGAGCCGGGAGGGGTACTGCACCTATTACGCCACCGCCATGACCCTCATGGCCCGCATGGCCGGACTTCCCGCCCGGTATGTCACGGGCTACGGCCTGAAGCAGGCGGACCGGGTGAAGGACACCACCTCCTACGTGGCCACCAACGCCACCGCCCATGCCTGGTCCCAGGTCTATTTCTACGGCGTAGGCTGGGTGGACTTCGATCCCACCCACTGGAACTTCTATGAGCTGGTGACCCGGGACGAGCCCGTGCAGGAGGAGAAACCGAAGCCCACGGAGAAGCCCGATGTGCCGGAGATGCCGGAGCCGGAGCTTCCCGAGCCGGAGCTGCCGGAACCGGAGACGGACCATGAGCCCCTGACGCCGAAGAAGAAGGACAATACGGGAAAGATCCTGCTGATCATCCTGGGCTGCGATCTGGCCGCCTTCCTGATCTTCCTGCTGGTGCGGTTCATCCTGCTGTTCTTCCGGGTGGAGAACTTCTACCGCCGCCTGAACCGCAGATATCCGGATAACGCTTCCCGGGCGGACGTGTGCTATCGCCAGCTCCTGAAGCAGCTGGGCTTCCTGGGGCTGGAGATGCAGCCCTCGGACACCATACAGCGTTTCTGCGCCCGGGCGGACGAGGCCCTGGCCGGGGACCGGGCCCGGTACCCCCTGGAGACCGTGTGCGAGCCCGTGGTCCTCTCTCGCTTCGCTCAGCGGGAGCCCACAGACGGGGAGATCCGGCGGATGTGCGATCACTACATCTTCCTGGAGCGGACCCTGCGGAAGAAGCTGGGCGTCCGGAGCTATATCCTGCACCGGATGATCCTGGGGAGATAAAAAACAAAGTTTGGCGGGACCCGCGAGGGTCCCGCCGTTTTTTAATCCGTTTATACCGGCATTTCCGGCAGTTCCGTGAGATTCTGCAGAATGCCCTCCATCCGGGCCTTCGCCGCTTCCCGGTCCCCGGTCTTCACCCTGGCTTCCAGGCTGTCCTCATCCCATTTGAGGTCGCTGAGCCAGAAGGCGCTGATGAGGCCGAACAGACTGGGGTACAGTTTCCGCTCCGCCGGGGTGAAGGGCCGCTCCCGGTCGTAGCCCCGGAGAAAGGCCTCCAGGATCCGGTTTTCCCGGTCCTCCAGATCCTCCGGGTAGTCCATGAGCCGGGCCTCGAACACCGCCTGCATCACGGCATCGGCAAATAGCCCGTTATCCCCGCAGTTGTTGAAATCGAAGACTCCCAGCCGTCCGTCCCCGGTGCGGTAGAGGTTGCAGTCGCTGATGTCCCCCTGCACCGCGTACCGGGGCGCCTGTTCCAGGACCCGGATCCGCTCCCGGAGCAGGTCGTGCCGCCGGAGGATCTCCCTATAGAGGGCGGCGTCCGTCTCCCGGAGGAAGTCCCCCAGGTCGGTGAAGAGGGAAAAACGGAACAGGTCGTTCCGCCCCAGTGGATCGAAGAGCACGGGCCCGTCCACGTGGGCGTCCTCCGCCTCCGCGATATTGTGCATCTTGGCCAGGAGCGCTCCGGTCTTCTCCGCCTCGGGGAGATCCACGACGGTCAGCTCACCGGAGACGAAATCCTCCAGCGCAGCGACCACCGGATACCCCTTCAGGTCATACCGCCGGGTATAGTCTTCCCCCGCCCGGTAAGCCCGGGGCGTCTCGACGCCCTTTTCCCGCAAAAGCGCGGCAAAGCGGCTCTGGGCCTCCATGAGCTTCTGCGGGGCTTCCGGCTCGTTTTTCAGCCGCAGCACCAGGCTGCGGCCGTCCCCGGTCTCCACCCGGAGGATCAGCCGGACCTCCCGGGTATCGGGTCCCTTGCTCTCATAGTCGTACCGCTGCAGCTCCGTCTGGGCCGCAGCGGGGGAGAGAATACCGTAATCCCGAAGAATGGGGGATATTTCCCCCGGGGTCAGGGTGAGCATAGGCTTGGATCTCCTGTTCCCGATCTGATTACCACCGCCCGTTTGGCGGTTCCGGGGGGCACGGTACCCGTCCGCACCTCCAGCCTGTCACCGGGCCACAGGCCCTCCAGCCGCCGGGCCACCTCTTCCAGCTCCCCTCCGGGAGCCAGGTCCGCGACAATGGTCAGCCGCCCCCCCTCCAGGGAGGCGGCGTAATCGTACAGTTCATCCCAGCCCAGCAGGGCCTCGTCCAGAGTATAGATCGAGATGGGCTTCGCCCGTTCCGTCAGCCGTCCCAGGACCTTGTCCAGCCGGGGTCCGGCATAGCCGCAGGGACAGACCCCGGGCAGCAGCCGCCCGTAGTCCCCGGTGCGGTAGCGCCGGAGGGGCATGGCCTCCCGCCGAAGGGTGGTGAAGACGATCTCCCCCCACTGACCCACGGGCAGCACCCGGTCCGTGCCGGGCTCCAGGATCTCCACCTCCAGCTCGTCCCCCCGGACGTGCCGTCCCTCCAGGGCGGGGCACTGCACCGCGAAGCCCAGGCCGCTCTCCGTCATGCCGTAGTGGTCGAAAACGGCGCAGCCCCAGATGCGTTCCAGGGTCTCCCGCAGGCTGTCCGCCGGGTAGTCTCCGCTGAGGAGCACGGTCCGGGGCTTCAGCTCCGGCGCCAGGAGGCAGAGCCGACGCACCTGCACCGGCAGGCCCACGATGGTATGGGGCCGGTAATCCCGCAGGGCGGAGACCGTTTCCCCGTAATCCCGCACCGCCCCCAGAAGGAGAGGTTCCGTACCCAGACGGCGCAGCCCCTCCTCCAGCAGCCGTCCCAGCCCGTCCGGACTGAGACTGCCGATGCAGGCCGCTACCCGGTCCCCCGGGCGGGCGATATGGGCCATGCCGGAGCGGAAGAACTCAACGGTCCGCTCCAGATCCCCGGCGGTGAAGTACAGGCGCTTGGCGGGCCCGGTGCTGCCGGAGGAGCGAAGGCTCACGATGCGTTTGACCTCCCCCTGGCTGACCTTTACAAAGTCCGCCGGGCGGGCGATGAGATCCTCCGGGGTGGTGAAGCCCTTCACTTATCCTCCAGGGCCTCCTCCACCTCCACCATGCGGCCCTCCGCCAGGGCCTGGGAGATGAACACCTTGCTGCACTTGGGGCATACGGGCACCTCGTGGGAGAAGGAGCGGTTCATATAGCCGAAGACCACCTTCTTCATCACCAGGGCTTCCCCGCATTTGTTGCATTTCCAGGTCGTCGTATTATCCATGTCAGATGGTCCTCTCCCACTTGATCCGGTGGCTGTACGCGGTGGCTACCTCGTAGTCCTCCGCGCCGCTGCCGCAGGGCCGGTACTGGGCCCAGTAGGTCACCACCGGCTTTACCAGGCTGGCCAGGCTCCAGCCGTCCTCGGAAACCAGCTTGTCCCCCGTGGTCTCGGCGGTCCAGATGGTCTCCTTCACTTCCTCCAGGCTGATGAAGCAGCTTTCCAGCTTCTCCCCGAGACCCTCCGCCAGGGTGAGGTTCAGCCCGTCCCAGGGCTTGCGCTCCGGCGCGAAATCCATATCCCATACCTCCTTCATGAGGCTCTGTTTCAGCTTCAAAGCGTTCTCGTGCTTTTCCAGGATCCCCGGGGTCTTTTCCGGCCCGCCGGGGAAATACAGGTCCAGGATATGGGCCGCTTCCTTGCCCTGCTCCCGGAACACCTCCAGGCAGTTGGCGCAGTATACGATATAGGGCTTATCCGAAAGGGCTGCGCTGTTTGCCCCGATCTCCTCAAACACCGCCCGGTTGGGGATCTGGATGTGTCCGCCGAAGCCGCAGCAGCGGTTGGGGCCGTTCAGCTCCTCCAGCTCCGCGCCGGCCCGCCCGGCCAGCTCCCGCACGGCGGTCTTCATCTCCCCGAAGGCCCGGGCGGCGCAGGGATCGAACACCGCCGCCTGGGGGAAGGCGGTTTCCATGGGCTTCAGGCCCGCCTCCGCCATGAGGGCGTAGAGGGAGACCTGGGGGATCTCCGGCATCTGTTCGGCGAAGGTGCGCTCGCAGGTGGCGCAGGCGAAGACCAGGGTGGGCTTCCCCAGGGATTCCCATTCCTGCCGGATCTTTGCTTTCACCGCCTCCAGCCGGTCCAGATCCCCGGCCCACAGGGCGGGAACGCCGCAGCAGCCCAGCATGAGGCCCACCTCCCCGGGCTTCAGCTCCCTCAGGAAGCGGTAGGCCGCCTTCACCTGTTCCGGGGCGTCCATCCCCAGGCGGCAGCCCGGGAAAAAGGCGTAGGCGCAGGTCTCCTTCCCCGGCGGGGGCAGGCAGACGGAGGCCTCCCCGGAGGCCAGGTCCAGCTCCCGGAGCCAGTAGTCGTGGAAGGCCTTGGGTCCCGTGTTCCGGCTGAACCGATCCGTCCGGGAGAGCATGAACACCGCCCCCAGATCCGCGTGCTCCGGACAGACCTCCCGGCAGAGGCCGCAGTTGGTGCAGGAATAGGTCTGGCGCACGATGCTCTGGGTGGCGATGGGCGGCGCGGCGGAGGAATCCGCAAAGGCCTCCCGGGCGATGCCATGGGGCTTTTTCCGGTATTTCTTCAGCATCTCGCAGCCGTCCATACAGGCGCTGCAGTCGCACTGCAGGCACCGGGCAGCCTCCGCCTTCGCCCCTTCCTCCGTCTCCGTCTCCCCGGGGGCTTCCGCCTCCACGCCCGGGTGGGGGAGATAGCGTTCGCAGGGGTTCTCATGCCGGGGATCTCCGATCTCCTCCCGGCGGCCGGTCATGAGGAAGGCCTCCATGGCTTTGGCGGCCTCCGGCCCCATGGCGATGGCTTCGATGAGGCTCCGGCCCGCGGCCTCGCCGCCCGCGAAGAAGCGCCCGTCCTCCCAGACGGCGCCGCCCTTGCCCGTTGCCAGGTATACGGCTTCATAGTCCGTCAGTTCCTCCGGCCCCAGGATCTCCCGCCCGTAGACGAATTCCAGGAAACCGGGCTTCACGGCGGTGAACTGGAAGCGGAATTCCTCGTCAAACTCCGGGAAGCGGGGATGGGTCCGGAGGCTGCCGCCCCAGCTTTCCTCCCGCTCGAACACGGTGACGATATACTTTTTCAGGGCCAGCTGCAGGGCGGCGGACAGACCGGCGGGACCTGCGCCCACCACCGCCACCTTCTTGTCCTTTGGGGGGATATTGAAGCTGTCCGCCTTCTTGTTTTTGGCGAAGCGGATGGAGGCGGCCTCCAGCCCCGGCAGGTCGATGGCGCCTCCCAGGTCTGCCCGCTGGCAATGGGCCTTGCAGGGGGCGGGGCAAAGGGCGGACACCACTGCGGGAAAGACCGCGGCGGTGCGGTAGGCCTTCCAGGCGGCGTTCCAACGCCCGTTTGCGCACTTCTCCGCAAACCCCCGCACGTCCAGCCCGAAGGGGCAGGCGCAGGAGCAGGAGGCGGCCTCGCCGTTGAAGCAGTTCCGGGTGTATTGGCTGAAGTCTTCCAGCTGCATAAGATCACTCTCCGAAAGGGCAAAAGCCCATAATCTTTCAGTCTGGATTATACCACAGCGCCGGTCTCATTGCAAACCGGGGCGGAGGATGCTATAGTTTCCCGGGAGGGATGGATATGAAGATCGGCGTGGTGTCGGATACCCACGGGCTCCTGCGGCCGGAGGTGGAGGCGGTGCTGGATGGGTGCGCAGTCATCCTCCATGGGGGAGACATCGGCGGGCAGGATATCCTGGACGCCCTGGGGGAGCTTGCCCCGGTATACCCGGTGCGTGGGAACAACGACTGGGGCTCCTGGGGGGAGAGCATCCCCCTGACCCGGGAGCTGGAGCTGGGGGGCCTGCGGATCTGCATGGCCCACATGAAGCGGGATCTGCCCGGGGATCTGACTCCCTATGATCTGGTGGTCACGGGACACACCCATAAGTATGCCGAGAGCAGGCAGGGAAACGTTCTGCTTCTGAATCCCGGCAGCTGCGGTCCCCGGCGCTTCGGCCAGCCCATCACCTTCGCTCTGCTGGAGATCACGGAAAAGGGGATCGAAGTGCAGCGGGTGGACGTTCCCTGGGACTGAGCGCAGCCTTGCTTTTTGTTCCTTTCGCTGTTACAATGAAACGTATTTTTTGCAGACAGGAGAAAGATCATGTCCATTGAACGCGCAAGAGCTTGGCTCACCGACCGGGGGGTGGATCCGGGCCGGATCCTGGAGTTTTCCGTTTCCAGCGCCACGGTGGAACTGGCGGCAAAGGCGCTGAACTGCGCCCCGGAGCGCATTGCCAAAAGCCTGGCCCTGCGGCTGATCGGATCGGCGGGGGACGGGGTGCTGCTGGTGGTGGCCGCCGGAGACGCCCGGCTGGACAACGCCAAATACAAGGCCCGCTTCGGCTGCAAGCCGAAGATGCTGGGACATGAGGAGGCGGCGGCGGAGATCGGCCACGCCGTAGGCGGCGTCTGCCCCTTCGGGGTCAATCCGGGGGTGGAGGTCTGGCTGGATGAGTCCCTCCGGCGCTTTGAGACCGTTTTTCCCGCAGCGGGGAGCTCCAACAGCGCCATCGAGCTGACCCTGCCGGAGCTGGAGGCGCTGTCCTGCGCCAAAGGCTGGGTGGACGTGTGCAGGCTTCCGGAAGTCAACTAAGGAAGGGAAAGAGAAATGACCTGGTTCTGGACTGCTCTTATCGCGACCCTGTGCTGGGGCTTCGCGGATCTTTTCTATAAAAGCGGCGCCGATCCGGCGGACCGGCGCAGCCATCTGAAGACCACCGTGGCCGTGGGGATCGTTTTCGGCCTCCATGCGGCGTACACGCTGATCTTCGGGGATATCGGCTTCGACTGGCGGAACCTCATCCGCTATGCGCCGGTGTCCGTGATGTACATCCTCTCCATGGCCATCGGCTACCTGGGCCTCCGGTATCTGGAGCTGAGCATCGTCTCCCCGGTGGAGAACTGCTCCGGCGCTCTGGCCGCCCTGCTGGGCATCCTGATCCTGCGGGAGATGCCGGAGAGCGTTTTCACATGGATCGGCATCGTTTGCTGCTGCCTGGGCGTCTTCCTCCTGGGTCTCTTTGAGAAGAACCGGGACGCAGGGGAGATCGCCCATCAGGACGGGCGGAAGTTCCGCACCGGCCTGGGGGCCTTTCTGCTGCCTCTGGCCTACTGCATCATCGATACCCTGGGCACCTTCCTGGATGATCCCTGCCTGGATATAGAGAGCACCTGGCTCCTGAACGTCACGGAGGACACCATAGAGGACGTGGGAAACACCGCCTATGAGCTCACCTTCCTGCTGGTGGCGATCGTGCTCATCGTTTATCTCCTGGCCACCCGGAAGAAGGTCCCGGACCATAAGCCTCCTCTGAAATACCGGGGAGCCCGGCTGGCGGCGGCGGTGTTCGAGACCGCGGGCCAGTATGCCTACGCCCACGTGATCGGCGGAGCGGCGGCGGTCACCGCCCCCCTGGTGGGGTCCTACTGCGTGGTCTCCGTGATCCTCTCCCGGCTGTTCCTGAAGGAGAAACTGCCGAGGAAGCAGTATATCGCCGTCTTCATCACCTTTGCGGGCATCATCCTCCTGGGCCTGGCGGAAGGGCTGGCGGAATAAAAACCCAATGCGATAAGGAGCTGTCCCGGTTGGGGACGGCTCCTTTTGCGTCAGCCGGTCTCCTCCGGCAGCTTCAGCACCTGGCCGATCCACACCAGGCCGGGATCCTCCACGGTCTCCCGGTTTGCCGCCCAGAGGCGGCGCCAATCCGCCCCGGAGCCGTACAGCTCCTCAGCGATGGTCCAGAGGCAGTCTCCCTTG
>JAFZVM010000099.1 GCA_017617795.1 Oscillospiraceae bacterium | reverse complement strand
CGGTGGAGCGGGCTATGCTGACCCTGGCCAGTCCCGGCAGGGGAGGATATCCCGCCGCTATGGCGGCGGCGGAGGAAGCGTACCGCTGCCGGGAAACGGCGGCGGCTCTTTTCGGTTTGCCGGAACCGGAGCGGGTGGTCTTCTGCCAGAACGCCACCCACGGTCTGAACATCGCCGTCAAGGCCCTGGCCCGTCCCGGGGAGCGGGTGGTGATCTCCGGCTATGAGCACAACGCGGTGCTCCGGCCCCTCCGAGGGCTGGAGGCCAGGATCCGGGTGGCCGCGGCCCCGCCCTTCGACCCGGCCGCGGCGGCGGAGGCCTACCTGCGGGAGCTGAAGCAGGGGGCGGCTCTGGCGGTGGTGAACCATGTTTCCAACGTATTCGGCTGCATCCAGCCGGTGGAGGAGATCGCCGCCCTCTGCGAAGAGCGGGGGATCCCGCTGATCGTGGACGCCTCCCAGAGCGCCGGCGTCCTGCCCCTGCGGCCGGAGGAATGGAATGCGGCCTTCGTGGCCATGCCCGGGCACAAGGGACTGTACGGCCCCCAGGGCACCGGCCTGCTGCTCTGCGGCAGGCAGCCCGGAGACAGACGCATCCGCACCCTGCTGGAGGGCGGCTCGGGCAGCAGCCCCAGAGAGCCGGATATGCCCGACTGGCTGCCGGACCGCCTGGAGGCGGGCACCCACAATATGCCCGGCATCGCCGGTCTGCGGGCGGGTCTGGAGTTCGTCCGGCGTCTGGGGCAGGAGACCATCCGGGCCCATGAGGAGAAGCTCGTCCGTCTGGCGGCGGAGCTTTTGGGGGAAAACCCCCGGCTCCGGGTCTTTGCGGCGGAGGAACCTTTTCGACAGGTCGGCGTCCTTTCCTTTCAGGTGAAGGACATGGACTGCGAGACGGCGGCGGCGCGGCTGGCGGAGCGGGGCTTTTCCCTGCGGGCGGGGCTCCACTGCGCCCCCCTGGCCCACGACACGGCGGGAACGGGGAAGGAAGGCACGGTGCGCCTGAGCGTATCCGCCTTCAGCCGGGAGAGCCACGTGCGCAGACTGGCAAAAGCCCTGGAAAACTTATGACCAAACGCGGAAATCGCTTGTCAAGCGGAAGCGGATAAGATATAATATAAGTTAGCACTATAGGTCCTGCCGCAGGAAAAACCCCTGCGGCGGGACAGAAAGAAAGGGGGAAGTCCGAATGGGTTTTTGGAACATGCTTCTGAGCCTGATCAGGACCATACGGATCAACGACGTGATCGACATGGCGATCATGGCTTTCCTCCTGTACAAGATCCTGTACTTCCTGTCCCGCACCGGCTCGGGCAGGGCGCTGCGGGGGCTGCTCCTGATCATCGTGGCCATGCTCATCGCCAGGAAGCTGGACCTGTATATGTTCAACTACGTCTTCGGCAAGGGCCTGGAATTGGGGGTCCTGATCCTGCTGATCGTGTTCCAGCCGGAGGTCAGGGCCATGCTGGAGAAGGTCGGCGCCGTGACCCGGTTCATCCCCGGCTCGGAGCGCTCCAAGGAGATGGGCGGCTGCATCGAGGAAGTGGTAAAGGCCTGCGATCCCCTGTCCAAAACCAAGACCGGCGCCCTGATCGTCTTCGAGCGGGACAATGATCTGAACGAGGAGATCCAGACCGGAGTCCTCATCGACGTGGAGACCCGGTCCATCCTCCTGCAGCATATCTTCGATAAGAACACCGTCCTGCACGACGGCGCGGTGATCATCCGCAGCGAGCGGATCTATGCAGCCCGCTGCCGTCTCCCCTCCAGCAAGCGGCTGGACCTGCCCCAGCGGTACGGCATGCGCCACCGGGCGGCCCTGGGGATGAGCGAGCACTCCGACGCGGCGGTGGTGATCGTCAGCGAGCAGACGGGAGAGATCAGCTTCGCGCTGAACGGGGAGATCTATTCCGATATTACCCTCAGCGAACTGGAAAGCCGGCTGGATCAGTGCCTGATGCGCAGCCAGGATGCCGAAAGCGGGGAGGAAGGCCTCCGCGCCATGCTGAAAAACCGGGTCGCCGCTCTCCGCAAGAAGCTGGCTCCGGTAAAGGAAGACGAGAATGAAGACCATCAAGAAGATCGCCAGTAGCCGAGCCCTGTATATCGTCCTGGCCTGCATCCTCTCCGTCATCCTGTGGATGTACGTGGCGTCCTATGCCAATACGGACATGGAAGCGGAGCTCACCGGGCTGGAGATCAATTATGTGGGCGGAGACGATATCCTTCGGGACCGGAAGCTCCTGGTCACGGAAAAGGATCAGCAGAGCGTCAGCCTCACCATCCTGGGCAAGCGGAACGTGGTCTCCGCCATCAAGAAGGATGAGGTGGAGGTCAGCGTGGACCTGACGGATATCCGCAGCACCGGCGTATACGAAAAAGTCTATACCGTCACCTTCCCGGACAGCGTCAAGGAGGACGCGATCATCATCGTCAAGCGCAGTCCGGAGTACGTCACCGTGAATATCGACAACCTCATCACCAAGCCCGTGGAGGTCCGGGGGGACTTCGAGGGCAGCGTTCAGGACGGCTATATGCAGGAGCCCATCGTCTATGAGCCCGCCACCGTCATGGTCTCCGGGCCGGAGGAGGTCGTTTCCCATATCGCCTGCGCCAAGGTGGTGCTGGACCGGGAGAACCTGAACCGCACCGTCACCGGCACCGTGAGCTATACCCTGCTGGATTACGAGGACAAGGCGGTGGACCGGCAGGAGCTGAGCGTGGACGTGGAGGAGGTCCGGTACACCATCCCCATCGTCATGGTGAAGGATATCGTCCTCACCGTGGATCTCATCGAGGGGGGCGGCGCCAAGGCGACCAACGCCGTGGTGGAGGTCAAGCCCAACGTCCTCACCGTGACCGGCGACGCTGAGCTCATCCAGGGCATCAACCAGATCACCCTGGGGGCCATCGACCTGGCGTCCTTCGAGCAGACCTATACCGCCACCTATCCCATCCCCCTGCCCAACGGGGCGGAGAACCTCTCCGGGGACAAGGAAGCCATCGTGACCGTCAATATCCGCGGCCTGGCCGCCCGGCACATCCTCACCACCAGGATCAGCTTCATCAACGTATCCGAAGGGTATGCGGCCAATCCCATCACCCAGTATAAGGAGGTCGTCATCCGGGGACCGGAGGAGATCATCTATCTGGTGACGCCGGACAATGTGCAGCTGGTGGCGGACCTGAGCGAGTACGGCAACGCCGTGGGCCGGTACAGCGTGCCCACCACCGTGTACATAACCGGATTCAGCGAAGTCGGCGTGGTGGAAGGGAACTACAACGTGGTGGTCTCCCTGGAGCTTGAGCCGGAGGAACCGCCGGAAGAACCGCCCGAGGAACCGACGGAGGATCTTGCCGGGGAAGAATCGGAGACCGGCGGGGAGGAAGGACCGTGACCCGCACCGGCGTGATCCGGGAGGTGTGCGGAGACGGGTACGCCCGGGTGGAGATCGCCATGCGCACCGCCTGCGGACATAGCTGCGAGGATTGCGGCGGCTGCGCCCCCGGCTCCCGGGAGCTGGTGATCCGGGCAAGGAACCCGTTGGAAGCCGGGAGGGGAGAGCTGGTGGCCGTTACCGCTGGGACCGGAAGGGTGCTGGGGGCGGCGGCGCTGGTATACGTCCTCCCCCTGGTCCTGATGCTGGCGGCGGCGCTGGTGTGTATAGCGGCGGGCGGAAGCCAGACCCTCTGCGCGGCGTGCGCTCTGGGGGCCCTGTGTCTGGGAGCGGCGGCGGCCGTGCTGCTGGGCAAGCTCCGGCAGAGGCGCAGCCCCATGGAATATGTGATCACCCGGCGTTTTACTCTTCCCCCGGCGGGGAACAATACCATCTGAACAGGAAGACAGAGCTATGATATACAGTATGACCGGTTACGGCGGCGGGGACGGGCTCAGCGGAAAGACCGCCCTGCATGTGGAACTGAAAAGCGTGAACAACCGTTTTCTGGACTGCTCGGTGCGCCTTCCCCGGAGCTGCTCCTTCGCGGAGGAGCAGGTGAAGAACCTGGTCCAGGCCAGGGTCGGCCGGGGCAAGGTGGACGTGTTCATCACCGTGGACAGCTCCCAGGAGGACGACGTTCAGGTGAAGCTGAACGAGCCCCTGCTGAAGGCCTATAAGCAGGCGGTGGAGGAAATGGGGGAAAAGTACCTCATTCCCAACGACATGGGCGCTTCCGCCTACAGCCGCATCCCGGATATCTTCACCCTGGAAAAGAAGGAGCTGGACCAGGAGGTCTTCCTGGCGGATCTGAGCCGGGTGGTGACGGAGGCTCTGGATACCCTCTGCGCCATGCGCGCGCGGGAGGGAGAACGGCTGAAAACGGATCTCCTGGGCAAGCTGGAGGAGCTGGAGGCCATGCGCCGGACCGTCGCCGCCCGCAGCCCGGAGACCGTGCGGGAATACCGGGAAAAGCTTCTGGCCCGGATGCAGGAGGTGCTGGGCACCGCCGGGATCGACGAGAGCCGCATCCTCACGGAAGCCGCCCTGTTCGCGGACAAGGTGGCGGTGGACGAGGAGCTGGTCCGGCTGGACAGCCACCTGCGGCAGTTCCGGGACCTGCTGAATTCCGGCGGCGCCGTGGGACGGAAGCTGGATTTCCTCATCCAGGAGCTGAACCGGGAGGTCAACACCATCGGTTCCAAGTGCGTGGATCTGGATATCACGAAGACCGTGGTGGAGATGAAGTCCACCATCGAGAAGATCCGGGAACAGGCCCAGAACATCGAATAGGGGAGCAGAACATGAAGCTCATCAATATCGGCTACGGGAACCTGGTCTCCGCCGGACGGGTCATCGCCATCGTCAGTCCGGAGTCCGCCCCCATCAAGCGCATGGTCCAGGACGCCAGAGACAGCGGCAGCCTGATCGACGCCACCTACGGGCGGCGCACCCGGGCGGTGATCATTGCGGACAGCGGCCACATCATCCTCTCCGCCATCCAGACGGAAACCATCAGCAATCGCATCCTGGGCGGGGGCGACGGCCCCGCGATCCCGGAACGGGAGGAGGACGAGGAATGAAGAAGGGCAAGCTCATCATCATTTCCGGTCCCTCCGGAGCGGGAAAGAGCACCATCGTCCGCGCCCTCATGGCCCAGTCCCCCGGGGCCTTCTTCTCCGTATCCGCCACCACCCGGGCCATCCGTCCCGGGGAGGAGGACGGGGTGGATTACCACTTCGTGACCCGGGAAGCGTTCCAGGAGCTGATCCGCAACGACGGCCTGCTGGAATGGGCGGAGTATGTGGGCAACTACTACGGCACCCCGGCGAAGCCGGTTCTGGAGAAGCTGGAGCAGGGGTTTGACGTGATCCTGGATATCGAATCCCGGGGAGCCAGGCAGGTCATGGACAAGTACCCGGAGGCCATCAGCATCTTCGTCTGCGCCCCCAGCTTCGAGGAGCTGGAAAAGCGGCTCCGGGCCCGGGGGACCAACACGGAAGAGGATATCCAAAGACGGCTGCTCAAGGGCCGGAGCGAATGCGAAAAAGCGGATATGTACACCTACCTGATCATCAACGACGATCGGGAAAAGGCCGCTGCGGAAGCCGCCGCCATCCTGACGGCGGAGCGCTGCAGGAATAAAGATCACCTTTCGGTGCTGAAGGGAGAATGAACCGTTATGATGCTGTATCCTTCCATGTCCACCCTGCTGAGCAGGGTGAAGAGCCGCTATATGCTGGTGAACGTCATCGCGAAGCGTTCCCGGGATATTGCGGAGTACGCCGGCGAGGAGCACGTGAAGCTGGAAAAGAAGCCGGTTTCCATCGCCATTGACGAGCTGGCGGAGGGAGATTATATCGCCGTTGCCCGGAATCCGGGAACGTTCGAAGAATAACCCGTGATCGCCCGCGTAGCCATCCATGAGGCCGGCTATGCCATGGATAAGCTCTATGCCTACGCGATCCCCTCATCCCTGGAAGAGGAGGCGGCCGCAGGCAAGCGGGTCTCTGTCCCCTTTGCCCGGGGGAACCGGCGGCGGGAGGGAATGGTCTTCGCCCTGGAGGAGGAGAGCAGTTATCCCGGCCTGAAGCCCATAGACGCCTGGCTGGATGAAAGCCCCGTCCTCAGTCCGGAGGAGCTTCGCCTGGCCCGCTGGATGAAGGCCCGGTTCTTCTGCACCTATTACGACGCCGTCAAGGCCATGCTCCCCGCCGGGGTCTGGCTGGTGGGGGAGGCGGTATGCACCCTCGCCGATCCCGGGGACCGGGAGGGCAACTATGCCGCGGCGGGAGAGCGGGAGGATCTGCGCACCCTGGTGGAGCTCCTGTATGAACAGGGGGGCAGCGCTTCCTGGCATACGGTCCGGTCCGCCCTGGGCAATCAGGCTTCCGCCGCCGCCGGCGCCCTGGAAGAAGCGGGGATCCTGACCCGGGTCCTGGAGCGGAAGCAGCGGGCTTCTGACAAGATCACCTCCACCGCCGTGCTGTGCGTCTCCGCGGAGGAAGCCCTGGCGGCGGCGGAGCGGAAACGAAGATCCGCCCCCCAGCAGGCGGAGCTCCTGCGGCTCCTCAGCGGCATGGGGGAGTGCTCCGGCAAGGAGCTGTGCTATTTCACCGGCGCCTCCATGCAGAGCCTGAAGGCCCTGGAGCGGGCGGGCTTCATCGAGCTCCGGCCCAGAGAGGAATTCCGCAGACCGGAGTTCCATCCCGGCCGGCGGCCGGATATGACGGAGCTGAACCAATGCCAGCAGGAGGCCTGCGATAAGCTCCTGCCCCTTCTTCAGGCGGAGAAGGCCTCCGCCGCGCTGCTCCACGGGGTCACGGGAAGCGGCAAGACCGCCGTCTATATCCGCCTGATCCGGGAGACGGTGGAACGGGGGAAGCAGGCGCTGGTCCTGGTGCCGGAGATCGCCCTGACCCCCCAGCTGATGGCCACCTTTTATCAGCATTTCGGCGACCGGGTGGCCGTGCTCCACAGCTCTCTGAGCATCGCCCAGCGGTACGACGAATGGAAGCGCATCCGGAAGGACGCGGTGGACGTGGTGGTGGGCACCCGCAGCGCGGTGTTCGCCCCGCTGCACAGCCTGGGTCTCCTGATCCTGGACGAGGAGCAGGAAGGGAGCTATAAATCCCAGAACGCCCCCCGGTACCATGCACGGGACATCGCCAAGTACCGCTGCGCCGAGGCGGGCGCCCTGCTGCTCATGGGTTCCGCCACGCCGTCGGTGGAGAGCATGTACGAGGCCAGATCCGGGAAATACGCCCTGGTGCGCATGGACAGCCGATACAATACCCACCCCCTGCCGGAGGTGAGCATCGTCGACCTGAAGGAGGAGCTGAAGGCGGGCAACGGCAGCCCCCTGAGCCGGGCCCTGTGCCGGGAGATCGGCCTGAACCTGGAGCGGGGAGAACAGAGCATCCTGTTCCTCAACCGGCGGGGAGCCAGCAGTCTGGTGACCTGCCCCGCCTGCGGATACGTGTATTCCTGCCCCCGGTGCAGCGCCAGGCTCACCTATCATATGGCGAACCGGCGCATGATGTGCCATTACTGCGGCTATTCCCAGCCCCAGGACCGGGCCTGCCCCTCCTGCGGCGGGACCCTGAGCTTCTCCGGCCTGGGCACCCAGCGGGTGGAGGAGGAGCTGAACAAGCGATTCCCGGGGACGCCGATCCTGCGGATGGATACGGATACCGTCTCCGCCTCCCGGAGCCACGAGGTCATCCTGCGGGAGTTTGAGGAGAAAAAGGTCCCCATCCTGGTGGGCACCCAGATGGTGGCCAAGGGGCTGGATTTCGGCAACGTGACCCTGGTGGGGGTGATCCTGGCGGATCAGTCCCTGTATGCCGGAGATTTCCGGGCCCAGGAGCGCACCTTCAACCTGATCACCCAGGTGGTGGGCCGTTCCGGCCGGGGAGAGAAGACCGGCAGGGCGCTGATCCAGACCTATACCCCCCGGAACGAAGTGATCCTCTGCGCCGCCAGGCAGGATTACGACAGCTTCTATGCCGGGGAGATCGAAGCCCGGAGGCTGCTGCTGGCGCCGCCCATCCGTTCCCTGTATACCGTGACCGTTTCCGGCGGGGAGGAGGAACAGACGCTGCGCTGCGCATCCCAGCTGAAGACCGCCCTGGAACGGGCGGGGGAAGGGCTCCCGGACCTGCGGGTGCTGGGACCGGCTCCGGCGGGGATCCTGCGGGTGAACAATCAGTTCCGCTACCGGGTCACCGTGAACGCCGCGCCCTCCGGCCAGGTGCGGGCGCTGATCGCCGCCGCCCTGCGGCAGTACGGGAGCGATAAACAGAACCGCGGACTCACCCTGTACGGGGACGTGGACGCCATGGACAGCTGAGGAAAACAGCGCAAGCGCTGAGGCGACACCATGAATTGCCCTGCGGGGCATGGGGAAAAGGGACCGATCCGGCATAGCCCGGATTGTTTCCTCCGCAGCGTTCATCAGCTTGCCTCCGGCGGCCCGGTTTCTCTGACGCGAGAGAAACCGGGGAAAGAGCGCGGCGGGGCTCCGCCCCTGCACCCCGGTGCGGCGGGCGCTGAAGCGAAGGGGGCATCGGCGCGGCGTAGAACAGGCGGGTGCGGGACGTGAGTCTGCCGTCTCTGACAGTGCTGCAGGCAAAGCTGAATGGCTTTTCAGGGTGCTAATCTGTACAGTTAACCGTTTCCTGCTGCTGCGGCCCCCTGCCTTCCCCCGGGGGGAAGGTGGCACGGCGCGGCTCACGGAAGCGCCGTGACGGATGAGGGGCAGATTCCGGACAGGCTTACGTTTCCCTCGTGACATCCACGGGAATGACAGCGACAGGGAAAACACTTGATGCTTCGGACAGAAGCTGATATGAAGAAAGGACCGCCCTCGGGCGGAGCGTGAGAATAAATGGGACTGAGAAAGATCATCCGCAAGGGCGACATCAGCCTGAAGAAGAAGAGCCGCACGGTGACGGAATTCAACGCCCGGCTGCACATCCTGCTGAACGATATGCTGGAGACCCTGAAGGACGCGGACGGCGTCGGTCTGGCAGCCCCCCAGGTGGGCGTGCTGCGGAGAGCGGTGATCGTGGCGGATATCAGCGGGGAGGAGCCGAAATACATCGAGCTCATCAATCCCGAGATCGTGGCGGAGGAAGGCGAGCAGATCGGCCCGGAGGGCTGCCTCAGCCTGCCCAATATCTGGGGCGTGGTCACCCGCCCGGAAAAGGTGACGGTCAACGCCCAGGACCGGTACGGCGAGCCCTTCACCCTGGAGGCGGAGGAGCTTCTGGCCAGGGCCTGCTGCCATGAGATCGATCACCTGAACGGGGTGCTGTTCGATGAGCTGGCGGACCGGTTCCTCTCCGAGGAGGAGATCCGGGAAATGACCGAGGGCGAAGCGGAATGAAGCTCCTGTTCATGGGCACCAGCGATTTTGCCCAGGCGTGCCTCCGGCGGGTGCTGGAGGAGGGCTGGGAGATCTGCGCCGTCTGCACGAAGCCGGACAGGCCCAGCCGCCGGGGCATGAAGTTTTCCGCCTGCCCGGTGAAGCTGGAGGCGGAAAAAGCCGGCCTGCCCCTGCTCCAGCCGGAGAGCCTGCGGGACCCTCAGGTGCAGGATCAGCTTCGGGCTTACGGGGCGGATCTGTTCGTGGTGGTGGCCTATGGCAAGCTCCTGCCCAGGGCGGTGCTGGATATCCCGCCTCTGGGCTGCGTGAACGTGCACGGCTCCCTGCTGCCCAAATACCGGGGCGCGGCGCCGATCCAGTGGACGGTGCTGAACGGGGAGAAGGAAGGCGGCGTCTCCACCATGTACCTGGAGGAGGGGATGGATTCCGGCAGCGTGATCCAGTCCGCCAGTCTGCCTCTGGGACCGGAGGAGAGCTTCGGCAGCCTGTATGCCCGCCTCATGGAGCTGGGCGCCGACCTGCTCCAGAGCACCCTGAAGCGGCTGGAGGCGGGGGACCGGAGCAGCGTGCCCCAGGACGAGAGCCTGGCCACCTACGCTCCCCCCATCACCAAGGAAATGTGCCCCGTGGACTGGTCCCGCAGTCCCCGGGAGGCTGCCGCCCATATCTGCGGCCTGGACCCGAAGCCCGGCGCCACCGCCGTGTTCGGGGACGTGACCTTCAAGCTCTTTTCCCCCCGGGTCCTGGAGGGAAGCAGCGAGCTGCCCCCCGGCAGCATCGTCGCCCAGGGGAAGGAGGGCCTGGATATCGCCTGCGGCGGCGGGATCCTGCGGATCCGGGAGCTCCAGGCTCCCGGCGGCAAACGCATGGCCGCGGCGGACTATCTCCGGGGCCATAAGCTGGGATGAACGGACGGGAGGCGGCGGTGCGGGCCCTGTTGGCCTGGGAGAAGCGCGGCGCCTGGTCCGACGCCTTTCTGGACGGGCTTTTCCGCCGGGAAAAGCTGCCGGAGCGGGAGCGGGCCCTGGCCCAGCGGCTCTGCTGCGGCGTGATCCAGAATCTCACCGCCCTGGACTTTTACCTGGCCCCCTACGTGCGGGGAAGCCTCCAGAGCCCGGTGCGGGCGATCCTCCGCTGCGCCGTATATCAGCTGGCCTTCCTGGACCGCATCCCCCCCTCCGCGGCGGTGGATACGGCGGTGGAAATGACCAAAGCCATGGCGAATCCCGCCGCGGCGAGGGTGGTGAACGCCATCCTCCGGCGGCTGACCTCCGCCCCCCTGCCCCCTCTTCCCCAGGGAGGAGACGCCGAAAGCCTGGCTGTCCGGTACAGCCATCCCCTGTGGCTCACGCAGCTCTGGCTGGACCGGCTGGGGGAGGCGGACTGCCGCCGTCTCCTGGCGGCGGACAATGAGATCCCCCCCACGGCGCTGCGGGTGAACCGCCTTCGGGGGACGGCGGAGGAGGTCTCCGACGCCCTGACGGAAGAAAACGCCGCGTTTTCGCCCCTGCCGCCCCTGCCGGATTTCTTCGCCCTGAAGGAGGGCCGGGCGGCGGACCTGTCGGCCTTTCGCCGGGGGCTGGTCACCGTGCAGGATCCCGCGGCGGCCCTGCCCGTGCTCTGCGCGGAGCCAAAGCCCGGGATGAAGGCGCTGGACGCCTGCGCCGCTCCCGGGGGAAAGACCTTTCTTCTGGCCCAGGAGATGGAGGACAGGGGAGAGATCCTTGCCTGCGACCTGCATCCCAATAAGCTGGAGCGGCTGCGCACAGCGGCGGAAAGGCTGGGGATCCGCAGCATACGGACGCAGGCCGCCGACGCCCGGAGGCCCGCGGAGGAATGGAAGAACGCCTTTGATCTGGTGCTGGCGGACGTGCCCTGTTCCGGCATGGGGGTCATCCGGAAAAAGCCGGAGATCCGCTGGAAGCCCCGGGAGGAGCTGGCGGACCTGCCCGGGATCCAGCTGGAGATCCTCCGCAGCCTGGGGGACTGCGTCAGGCCCGGGGGACAGCTGGTGTATTCCACCTGCACCCTGCTGGAGGCGGAGAACGAGGCGGTCACCGCCGCTTTCCTGGCGGAGCGCGGGGATTTCCGCGCAGCGCCCATCCATCTTCCCCCTCCCCTGGGGGATGCGCCCGAGGGCCGGCGTACCCTGTGGCCCTTTGAATTCGGAACGGACGGCTTCTATCTATGCAGGATGATCAGAGAGAAATAAGATCCCTTCTCCGGGAAGAGCTGGAGGCGGACTTCCGGTCCATGGGACTCCCGGCCTACCGGGCGGGGCAGGTGTTCCGCTGGCTCCACCGGGGCGCGGGGAGCTTCGCCGAAATGTCGGACCTGCCCAAAAGCCTGCGGGATCTCCTGGAGGAAAAGTACCGGCTGAGCGCGTTGACGGCGATGCGCAGGCAGGAATCGGCGGACGGCACGGTGAAGACCCTGTGGCGGCTGTGGGACGGCAACGCGGTGGAAAGCGTCGTCATGCGCTATCACTACGGCAACACCGTCTGCATCTCCTCCCAGGTGGGCTGCCGCCAGGGCTGCGTTTTCTGCGCCTCCTCCGGTCTGGGTCTCGTCCGGGACCTCACCGCGGGGGAGATGCTGGAGGAGGTCCTGTATTCCGGGCTGGAAAGCGGCGCGAAGATCACGGGCGTCGTCCTCATGGGCATCGGAGAACCGCTGGAGAACTATGAGAACGTCATGCGGTTCCTACGGCTGGTGAACGCGGAGGACGGTCTGAATATCGGCATGCGCCATATTTCCCTCTCCACCTGCGGACTCGTCCCGCAGATCGGGAGACTGGCGGAGGAGGACCTGCAGCTCACCCTTTCCGTTTCCCTCCATGCGCCGGATGACGAAACCAGAAAAAAACTGATGCCCATCGCCCGCCGGTATGACCTGGCCGCCCTGATGGAGGCCTGCCGGGCATACTATGAACGGACCGGAAGACGCATCAGCTTCGAATATGCCCCCATTCGGGGCGTGAACGACTCGCCGGAGCAGATGACGCTCCTGGCGGAACACATGCGCCGGGTGCACGGGCATGTGAATCTGATCCCCCTGAACCGGGTCCCCGGAAGCCAGCTGGAGCCGGGAAACGCCCGGGAGCTGGCCCGCAGACTGCAGCAGCTGGGCTGCAACGCCACCGTCCGCCGCCGTCTCGGCGCGGACATCGACGCCGCCTGCGGACAGCTGAGAAGGAAGGAGGCGACCTGAATTGCGCTATTGGGCGCTGACGGACACCGGTCGTGTCCGTTCGGAGAACCAGGATTCCTGGCTCGTACGTTCCACGGAGACCCCCGAGGGCAAGGAGATCCTCACCGCCGTGGTATGCGACGGAATGGGCGGCGCCAAGGCGGGAAACGTGGCGAGCCGCATGGGCGTGGAACGGTTTACGGAATACCTCTGCCCCGGCCTGGAGACGGTGGAGCAGGCGGAGCTTTCCGCTCCCCTCGCGGTGCGGGAAGCCAACCGGGCGATCTATGACCTGGCCTTCGCCGTACCGGAATACGAGGGCATGGGGACCACCCTGGTGGCCGCCGTTACCGACGGCAGGGAGACCCGGATCGTAAACATCGGGGACAGCCGCTGCTATCTGGTGCGGAATAAGGTCATCCGCCAGATCACCAAGGATCACTCCCTGGTGCAGGACCTGGTGGACCGGGGGGAGATCGACCGGGCGGACGCCTGGCTGCATCCCCAACGGAACTATATCACCCGGGCCCTGGGCACGGATGAGGATGTGATCTGCGACGTGTTCCGGGAAGAGCTGGAGCCCGGGGATATCCTGCTCCTCTGTTCCGACGGGCTCAGCGGCATCGTGAACTCCCAGGAGCTGCTGTTCGAGATCGCCTACGGCGGCGAGCTGGAGACCGCGGCCGACCGGATGATGGGGATCGCGCTGGAACGGGGCGCGCCGGATAATGTGACCCTGATCCTGCTTTCCGCGGACGGACCCGAAGCGGAAGGCTGAACGGATATAAGGATGGTTTGAAGATGGACAATATGGATAAATACATCGGCGAGATGCTGGATAACCGCTACGAGATCAAGGAAAAGATCGGCGTGGGCGGGATGGCGGTGGTCTATAAGGCCCTGTGCCATCGGCTGAACCGGTATGTCGCGGTCAAGATCCTGAAGGACGACTATGCGGTGGACGAGGATTTCCGGCGGCGCTTCCATACCGAGGCGCAGGCGGTAGCCATGCTCAGCCACCCCAATATCGTCACGGTGTACGACGTGAGCCGCACCCAGGACGTGAACTATATCGTCATGGAGCTGATCGAGGGGATCACCCTGAAGCAGTATATGCAGAAGCGGGGAGTACTCTCCTGGAAGGAAGCCCTGCATTTCTCCAGCCAGATCTGCAAGGCGCTCATCCACGCCCACAGCCGGGGGATCGTCCATCGGGACATCAAGCCCCACAACATCATGATCCTGAAGGACGGCAGCGTCAAGGTGGCCGATTTCGGCATCGCCCGGCTGAATTCCAGTCAGAATACCCTGACCCAGGAGACCCTGGGCAGCGTCCACTATATCTCCCCGGAGCAGGCCAAGGGCAGCCACACGGACGCCCGGACGGACATCTATTCCCTGGGCGTGGTGATGTATGAGATGATCACCGGCCGCCTGCCCTTCGAGGGGGACAGCGCCGTGGCCGTGGCCATCCAGCATATCAGCTCCATTCCCCTGATGCCCCGGGAGATCGATCCGGAGATCCCGGAGGGGTTCGAGCGCATCACCATGAAGGCCATGTGCGCGGACCTGGACAAGCGGTATCAGACCGCCGAGGAGCTCTATGCGGACCTGGAAGCCTTCCGCAAGGACCCGGAGGGAAATTTCGACGAGGAGGAACTGCCCTTTACGGAGACCCCCGAGCGGAAGGAGCTCTCAGAAGAAACGCAGACCGGGAAGCGGAAGAAACGGGGAGGCCGGATCATGACCTCGGAGACCGAAGGGGTCAAACCGATCCGGGGCGCCCGGGAGCTGAGCCGGAAGGATTACCGGAAGAACACCCTCCGGGCCAGGAGCGTGACCATCCTCTTCGGCGTGCTCTGCGTGATCCTGTTCATCCTGGCCCTGTTCCTCTTCCTGTGGCGCAACTGGTTCAAGGAAATGTTCACGGAACCGGAGACCATGACCGTTCCGGCCCTGGTGGGCAGCCGTCTGGAGACGGTGCTCCAGAATCCGGGCTTCACGGATAATTTCAACATCATCCCCACCTATGAGGCCGACGAAGGGGTGGAGGAGGGCTTCATCCTGACTCAGAGCCCCGCCAGCGGCAGGACGGTGATCAAGGGAGAGGAAAAGCCCACCCTGAAGGTGACGGTCAGCAGCGGCTCCGAGATCGTATTCATGCCGGATCTGGTGAATCAGGAATACCGCAACGCCTTCCTCACCCTCCAGAAGCTGAAGCTGGAGGTGCGGGAGGATCTGGTGGTCTCAGATACGGTGACGGAGGGCTACGTGATCTCCACCTCCCCCGCGGCGGGAGAGGAGCTCCGGCCCGGCGATACGGTCTTCCTCACCGTCAGCTCCGGCCCGGAGATCAAATACGTCTCCATGCCCGACCTGTACGGGAAGACCGCCCAAGCGGCGGCAGCCCAGCTGGAGGCCCTGAACCTCACCGTGGGCAGCATCTCCGAGGTGGAGGACGACGCGGAACGGGGCACCGTTATCTTCCAGAGCACCGCCCCCGGCACCAGCATCCCCGAGCACAGCAAGATCAATCTGAACATCTCCTCCGGACCGACAGAGACTCCGCCTCCTGAGGAGGAGCCCGGCCAGGAACCCGGCGAAGGAGGAGAAGAGGGCGAACAGCCGCCGGAGGATAACGGCGAGCCCGCCGGGGACGGCGGCCAGGAGGGAGAGAATGGCGGAGACGCTTGAGGGCAGGGTCCTGAAAGCGCTCAGCGGCTTCTGGTACGTGCATACCCCGGAAGGGATGCTGGAATGCCGGGCCAGGGGCAAGCTCCGCTTCCGGGGGCTGACCCCACTGGTGGGCGATCTGGCCAAAGTCGAATCCCTGGGCAACGGGAAAGGCAGCCTGATCGACCTGCTTCCCCGGAAGAACGCCTTCGTCCGTCCGGCTGCGGCCAACCTGGACGCCCTGGTGATCCTGGCCTCCGCCGTGCCTCCGGTGACCGATCCCTATCTGCTGGACCGGATGATCGCCATTGCGGAGCTGAAGAACTGCGAACCCATCCTGTGCTTTCACAAGAGCGACCTGGGCAGGGCGGAGGAGCTGATCCGCACTTACCGGAGCTGCGGCTTTCCGGTGGCGGAGACCAGCGCGGAGACCGGGGAAGGGATCCCGGAGCTCCGTCGGATGCTGGCCGGGAAGCTCTGCGCCTTCACCGGGAATTCGGGGGTGGGGAAATCCAGCCTGCTGAACGCTCTGAGCGCCGGCCTGGATCTGGAGACCGGCGAGATCAGCCGAAAGCTGGGGAGGGGAAGGCATACCACCCGCCACGTGGAGCTCTTTCCCCTGGGGGACGGGATCTGGGCCGCGGATACTCCGGGCTTTGCCGCCTTCGATGCGGAGGACGTCACCCTGGAGCTGAAGCGCCGGCTGCCGGAGCTGTTCCGTGAATTTCGCCCCTACCTGTCGGAATGCCGGTTTCCGGACTGCGCCCACGTTCGTGACGCGGGCTGCGCCGTGACCGCCGCCGTGGAAGCCGGGGAGATCCCCCGGTCCCGGCACGAGAGCTATGCAAGGCTCCACGAGGAACTGAGAAAAGTTGCGGATTGGTCCCTGCGTGATTGACTTCGTCTTCCCGGTGTGGTATATTCTGCATTAAAGATGTATTCAAAATTCAATGATATTTGGAGGAAGATTACATGGAAGAAAAGTATGGGAAAAAGGTCGGTACCCTGAAGACCTCGGGGATGATCTATCTGCCCACCGTCATGGCCGCCGTATTGTTCGGCATCATCACCTTCGCCTCCCTGGGTCCGCGGCTGAGAGGAGAGGGCAGCTGGGGTCTCACCATCGCCTTCGGCATTCTCTTCCTGTTCGCCGTGGCCCTGGTCATCCGGCAGGCGGTGAGCGTGAACATGGAGGTCTATGAGAAGGCCCTGGTGCAGAACAACCTGTTCGGCAAGACCGTAGTCCTGGCGGAAGACGTCCGGGCGATCCTCTGGCAGTTCCCCGGCGCCAACCCCGTGAACTCCCGCGCGGCCCGCATCAACAACACCTCCGCCGAGCTTGTTTTCAAGGATGGCAGGAAGTCTCTGAAGATCCAGGACTCCTTCTATCAGAACCTGGAAAAGGAGATCTCCGCTTTCCAGCACCGGAATGATATCCCCTCCGATCTGGAGAACAAGAAAAAGACCGGTCATCGGTACGAGTGAGTCCCGGAAAAACGGCGTTTTTCCTTCTTTTCCCGGCGTTACTTATGCAAAGCGCATAGTTTTTGCCCGCTGAAAAGAGAAAAACTTATGGAATCCTCTTGTCAATGAGCAGCGATTATGCTATAATGCCCGTATAAAAGCGAAGGGACGTGTGAAATTCATGAAATTTCTTGAGAGCAAGCCCAAATCTCTGATCTATACCATCCTGATCATCATTCTTATCATGTTCGAAATGAGCATCCTCTCCGGTTACCGCTTTGTGGAGATCGGCAGTGCGGCGGATAAGTACGCCACCGGCATGAGCGCGGAGAAGATCACATCCCTCGCGTTGGTAGGGGCGAACATCGGCTGGAACTACATCGTCTGCTCCGTACTGATCGTGCTGGGCACCCTGGGCTTCTCGATGCTCCTGGGCTACAACCGCAATCCCGGCGGACTGATCGCCATCGTCATCATGAATGTGCTGCCGGCCATCGGCTTCTTCGCTAGCTTCAACTTCTTCGTGAGCTATGGCTATGGCGTCTATGCTCCCGCAATGGCCCTGTTCGGCTTGACCTATAACCTGACTTCAAAGGCGCAGCAGTGTACGAACAATGCGATCTTTGCCGCCATTGTGATCATCCTGTCCATCGCATGCTGGATCATCGGTTATCGGATCCGCGCCGCGTACGCCGCTAAGTACGAGTTCGACGACTGAGTTTTTCCCAATGACATGCAACTCCGCACCCTTGTGGTGCGGAGTTTTTTCTGTTTTCGATCAGCTTTTTTCCCTCGGCTTGAACAGCAGGGCTGCCAGGCCTGCGAAGAAGACGGCGGCGCAGATCCCTGCGGCTGCGGCGGTGAGGCCCCCGGTCATGACGCCCAGCAGACCTCGTTCCGCGACCCCACTGCGGATCCCCTGGGCCAGGGTGCTGCCGAAACCCAGCAGGGGAACCGTGGCACCGGCGCCGGCCCAATCCGCAAAGGGCTTGTAGAGCCCTGTACCGCCGAGGATGACCCCGGCCACCACATAGGCGCTGAGGATCTTGGCCGGGGTGAGATTCGTCTTGTCGATGAGCAGCTGACCCGCCGCGCAGATCAGCCCCCCCGCGAGAAAAGCCTTGAGATAGGGGAGAAGCATCGTCTCATCCTTTCGTCATGGAAAATGCCACCGCGTGGCAGATGCCGGGGATGCTCTCCCCCTGTCCCACGGTGGTGGGGGACAGGAGCGCGCCGGTGGCGCAGAAGAGCAGGCTGCTCCAGCGTCCGGCCCGGAGCCCATCCAGCAGCCAGCCGCAGAGCACGGAGGCGCCGCAGCCGCAGCCGGAGCCGCCGGCATGCACGTCCTGCCGTTCCCGGTCGTAAAGAAGCAGGCCGCAGTCATCGTAGAAGGGGGCAATATCCACCCCGTCCTGAAGGAAGAAATCCATCACCACGCCCCGCCCGATGAGTCCCAGATCCCCGGTGACGATGAGGTCGTAATCCCCGGGCTGCAGGTTCAGGTCCCGGAGATGCGCGCTGATGGTCTGGTAGGCGGCGGGGGCCATGGCCGCGCCCATGTTGTTGGCGTCTGTGATCCCGGCGTCCCGGATCCGGCCTGTGGTCACGGCGGTCACATAGGGGCCGCAGCCTTCGGCGGAGAGAATGGCCGCGCCGGCGGCGGTGGCGGTCCATTGGGCGGTGGGGGTGCGCTGGCCGCCGTATTCCAGGGGCAGCCGGAACTGCCGTTCCGCGGAACAGAAATGGGAGGAGGTCACGGCGCAGGCCGTGTCCGCATAGCCGCCGTCGATGCTCATGGCTGCCAGGGAAAGGGCCTCCGCCATGGTGGAGCAGGCCCCGTACAGGCCGAAATACGGAATATCCGTATCCCGCATGCTGAAGGCCGAAGCGGTGCATTGGTTCAGCAGATCCCCGGCGAAAACATAGTCCAGGGAAGAGGCGCTGAGCCTGGCTTTGTTCATGGCGTGGAAGAAGGCCATGCGCTGCATGGCGGATTCCGCCTTCTCCCAGCTCTTTTCCCCGAAGTAGGCGTCCCCGGAGAGATAATCGAAGCTGCCGCCCAGGGGGCCTTCGCCCTCCTTCTTTCCGCCGACGCAGGCGCTGCCGATCACGGAAGGAGGGTCCGAAAAGCGTACGGTCTGAGCGCCGATCCGTTTCTGTTTCATGCTCCCAGTTTGCCCTGCAGCGGGGAAAATATGCGCAAAAAGGCCGCAGAGAGGAGTTCCCTCCCTGCGGCGCGGTGTTCTTTTTCCTCAATCGATATCGGCCGGCGGTTCCGGACGGAGACGGATGACGAAGCACAGCGTGGCCAGGAGCTGAAGGATCTTCCAGTTCACCAGATCGATCTGTCCCAGCATGCCGGGGATCGCCTCTTCTGAAATATGAAAATCCACAAAGCGGCCGACCATGAATTCGCCCTGGAATTCTCCCGCCTCGGGAAACTCCTTTTCCACGCCCTCGGTGGCGGAGAGCTTGCGCATCTCCAGGCCGATCTGCCGATACATCATCCCCACGTCCGCCTCATCCAGCTGACGCTTCAGATCCCGCACCGTTCCGGGACCCATGCTCCGGGCTTTGCGCTGCAGATACCGGGCCCGGGCGATCACGCTGCGCATATTGGCGGAGAGACAGTTCCACCTGGCCAGAAGCTCCTGGGCCTGAGGGGAATAGCCGCTCATGCCTTCCCACCTCCATCGCTGTTATCTTTCACCGGCGCCACCGGCATGATGAGGATCACCTCGAACCGGTATGGATCCGGCCGCAGTCCGGGGGGAATGCAATAGGGAAGCTCTGCGCTGCCGCCCAGAGGGACGAGGCCGTGCTCCTCCATGTACCGGAAAAGCGCCCTGTAGGCCGCCTTTCGCTGATCCTCTCTGTTCTGCCCTTCCGGATGGCAGCGCATGGTCAGATACTGTCCCGACGGGGCGATCATGGGATGGGACGAAGGGGTGCTGACGTCCTCGGGTATGCAGATGATCTTGCTGAGGCGGAGTTCTTCTTTCAGCTCCTCCGGGCTGACGTAAAAGAGATACGGATACTGCTGGATAGCCATTTTGTTGGATTTGCAGAACTCCACATAGCGCAGGATCATCTGATAATAGTAATCGGAGTAGAGCTCGCACGGATCCTCAAAAAGGATCTCCCGAAAATACAGCGTCTGATTCAGCGTATGCAGCTCAGGAACATCGATGGTCCGCGTGCTGGCCCAGGAAAGGAACTGGCTGAAACGCTCCAGATAGATCTGTTCCCGTTTGATGCGCTGCAGCTCCAGCTCCAGCTGCTCCTGTCTCGCCATGATGCGGGCCTGCATCTGGTCGACGCTGGAAGTCGTGAGGATGTCCCGGATCTCCTCCAGGCTGCAGCCGCACTCCTGCAGACTGTGGATCAGCCGGACCTCATGTCCCTGAAGAGGATGATAGTATCGATACCCCTGGTTTCCCACGACAATGGGATCCAGCAGACCGATATGATCGTAGTACTGCATGGTCTGCCGGGTGGAGCCGCAATAGGCGGCAAAATCGCCGATGGACATGAGTCCTTTGTGCATTTTCATCTCGTCCGGCTCCTTTTTTGTTATTTGCTGTTGACTGTATAGTAACAATATGCTTTACAATATGCAATATAAATCATAAACAGTGGGAAGAGATGAGATGAGAAACGGGATCGCACTCAGCACAGAGGAGAAAACAGCCTATTGTGACCGGCTGACCGCCGTGCTGGTGGAGTTGCGCAAGAGACTGGGCCAGACCCAGGAGGAAATGGAGAGCACCAGCGGCATCAGCCGGGTGACCCTGTCTCAGATCGAGAGCGGCAGAAGCCGGATGAGCTGGCTCCATTTCACCGCCCTGATGCAGTTGTTCGTCCAGAACCAGGAGTCCAAGGAGCTGCTTTACGTCCGCGGGATCCTGGACGAGCGGCTGCTCCGGGCATACCAGTATCTGACGCCGGAGGAAGCGCCGGAGTTCAATCCGGCGGTGCCGGAGCACCAGCTGCCTAACATGAACAACGTCTGAAGCGCCGCAGGCCGAAGGTCACGTACACAGAATTCAGAGCTGAGTACAAAAGGCGAGAGGGCATGTCCCTCTCGTCTTTATTTCGTTTATCGAAGGATCTGCCACACCAGATCCCGAAGCCGGGGATGGACCGTATCGTACACGGGGCCCATCATCCGGACATGCTGGACATAGAGAAAGCTGATGTGTTCATCGGGACAGATCATGGTGTAGGCGCCGGCGGCGCCGTCCCAGCCGAACTCCCCCAGGGGAGCGGCGCTCCCATCCAGCTGATCCGTCCGGGTGCGCACCCCGAGACCGTAGCTGTAAGAGGCGTAGCGCGGCTGAGCGCGGAAGGCGGCCAGAGGCACGTCGGACAAATGGGGCTGCCGCATCCGCTCAATGGTCTCCGGCTTCAGCAGGGGATACCCATCCCGCCCCTTTCCGCCGCAGGCCAAAGCCTCCGACAGCAGGAGATAGGCCTCCGCCGTGCCGCAGAGACCTGCGCCGCCGGAATCATAGGAATCGGAGAAGCAGAAGTGGTTCTCCCCGGAAACGGGG
Organism: Oscillospiraceae bacterium; assembly: GCA_017617795.1. Taxonomy (GTDB): domain Bacteria; phylum Bacillota; class Clostridia; order Oscillospirales; family Oscillospiraceae; genus UBA1774. The sequence continues at coordinate 12,465 of JAFZVM010000099.1, read as the reverse complement.
AGGATCGGTTTTCCCTCGCCCCGCCATTCATACTGAGGCTCCAGCCGGCTGAGCTGCTCCGGCCCGGGGTGAAAGGTCATGTCCGCGGAGGAGATGCCCAGGGGCTCGATGATCTCCCGGCGGATATGGTCCGCAAAGCGCCGGCCGGTGATCGTCTCCACCACCCCGGCCAGCACGTCATGGCAGAGGCTGTACAGATAGCTCTCACCCGGATCGAAGGCCAGGGGCATATCCGCTATGGCACGGAGGATCCCCCGGGTGCTCCGGTCCTTCGCATCCCGGATCTGAGGGCTCATGATGTCATAGGTCAGGCCGCCGCACATGGTGAACAGGTGGCGGATCAGAAGAGTCGTCCCGGCCGGACGGAGGCTGCCGTCCTCCTGCCGGACCCGGAGATGAGCATATTCCGGCAGATAGCGGCTCACCGGATCCTCCAGCCCCAGAAGCCCGCGCTCCAGCAGCCGGCAGGCCGCGGTGCAGGTGAAAAGCTTGGTGGCGGAGTAAAACCAGTAGAGCCCGTCGGCTTTGCAGCCGCGGGCCTGCCGGAAAAGCGTTTCCCGGCCATGACGCAGGATGCAGTCGTAACCGGGGACGGTTTCGGAAAGCTCGTTCAGGTAGGCGGAAAGGGGAGAAAAGTCCAAGGTCAGCCTCCTCAATTCGCGTAAAGCATGCCCAGGATCCGATTCGCCAGGCCGGAGGGCAGGATGCGCATGAGCAGAACGCACAGGCCATAGACAAAGCCGACGGCGTGGAGCGGGCCCACCCGCTTCTTCTGCGCCAGGCGGAGGACCTTCCTTGCCACCTTGTCCGGACTCACGCCGCCGCGCTCATCCTTTTCCATGCGGCTGACGCTGCGGGAAACGGCTCCCCCGTATACCTCGTCGCCGGCGGCGGATTTTTCCCGGGCGTCGGTAAAGCCGGTGCGGGTATCCCCGGGCATCACGGCGCAGACGGAGACGCCGAACCGGCGCACCTCGTTGGCCAGAGCCATGGTATAGGAGTTGATCCCCGCTTTGGAGGCGGAGTACCAGGCCTGGAAGGGAATGGGGGTGACGGCGGCGACGGAGCTGATGTTGATGATCCTGCCGCGTTTCTGCTCCCGGAAAACCGGGATCGCCGCGCTGCAGAGATTGGCGGTGCCCAGAAGGTTCACCTCCAGCTGCCGCCGGGCTTCCTCCATGGGCGTGAACTCCGCCGCGCCGGAAATGCCGAAGCCCGCGCAGTTCACCAGCAGATCCAGCCTGCCGCATTCATCCGACACCCGGCGCACGGCTTCGGCGCATTGGGCGGGATCGGTCACATCCCCGGCGAGGGGTACGGCGTTTTCCGGCCCGCCGCCCCGGCGGGAGAGAGTATATACCCGCCAGCCCGCCCGGAGCAGAGCCTCCGCGCAGCTCAGGCCGATGCCGCTGCTGCCGCCGGAGACCAGGGCGACAGAAGGATCATTCATGGTACTCGCCGATGACCCTGCCCATGATGTCCATCGCCTCATCCAGGAGCGCTTCGGTGTGGGTGGCCATCAGGCTGCAGCGGAGCATGCACCCGTCCGCAGGGGCGGCGGGAGGCAGGACGGAGTTCACGTAGACTCCGGCCTCGTACAGCTCCATGACCTTGATGAGGGTACTTTCCGCGTCGTGCATGAAGATGGGGACGATGGGGGTGATCCCATCCCGGATGCGCATGCCCCGGGCGACCAGACCGCTGCGCAGGTAATCCGCCAGATGGCGCAGATGATCCACCATCTCCGGATGGGCCTCCAGCTTCCGCAGGGCGGCAAGGGCCACCGCACAGGAGGCGGGGGGGATGGAGGCGGCGAACATGAAGGGACGGGAATTGGTCATAATGAAGTCCACCACCCGGCGTGAGGCGGCGCAGTAGCCGCCCAGGCTGGCCAGGGACTTGGAGAAGGTGCCCATGTAGATGTCCACCCGGTCCTCCAGACCGAAGTAGCTGGCGGTGCCCCGGCCGCCTTTGCCGATCACGCCCAGGGCGTGGGCGTCGTCCACCATCACCCGGGCGCCGTATTTCTCGGCCAGGTCGCAGATCGCAGGCAGATTGCACAGGTCCGCGCCCATGCTGAAAACGCCGTCGGTCACGATCAGGATGCCGGCGGTGGAGGGAACGCTCTTCAGGCGCTGCTCCAGCTCATCCATATCATTGTGCTTGTACCGCAGCATCCGGCCGTAGGAAAGCTTGCAGCCGTCATAGATGCTGGCATGGTTGTCCCGGTCGCAGAGGACGTAATCGTTCCTGCCTACCAGGGCGCTGATGATGCCCAGGTTGGTCTGGAAGCCGGTGGGGAGGGTGCAGACCGCCTCTTTCCCCAGGAAGGAGGCCAGCTCCGCTTCCAGTTCATTGTGCAGCTGCAGGGTGCCGTTCAGCAGGCGGGAGCCGGAGCAGCCGGTACCGAAATCCCGCAGGGCCTTCAGGCCCGCCTCTACCACGTCCGGGTCAGTGGTCAGACCCAGGTAATTGTTGGAGCCCAGCATGATCCGGCGCTTGCCTTCCATGATGACCTCCGTGTCCTGCCGGGATTGGAGCTCCCGAAAATAGGGGAAGATGCCCTTTTCCCGGTATTCGTCTGCTTGGGTGAAATCGACGCACTTCTGAAACAGATCCATATCTATGCTCCCTTTCCACAGTAAGCATCGTTCTGCGGGACAATGGACGAACCCGCAGGATTTTTGATTATTCATGCATATTATTGCATTATCATAACATGTCGGAGCCTTCTTTGTCAATCACCGCGGCTTCCCCGGAAGGGGGCGCTTCCGGGCCGAAGGCGGCCTCCAGGAGACCCCACAGGATCCAGAAAAAGCCGGTGCAGGTAGGGGTGGAAATGCCGAAAAATGCCTGGAGGGCATAGCAGAAAAGCGCCGCTCCGGCGATGGCTGCGGCGGCGCTCCCCCGGCGCCGGAACCAGCGTACGAGAGAGCAGACCAGCGCCGCCAGATAGAAGAGCAGAGCGGGCAGGCCCTGATTGACCAGAAGATTCAGATACTCATTGTGGGCGCAGTCGATGGCGCGCCGGATCGTCTTTCCGGTCTCGTCGACCCGGGTGAATACGGCGGTCATCCGATGGGAAAAGGTGTCCGGTCCGCCCCCTGTCAGGAGTCGCTCCCGGAGAAGGGGAAGAGTATTCCGCCAGATGTAGATCCGCCCGGAGCCGAAGCTGTCCTCCGCCTGGCCCCGGAGCAGGGCGTGGGCTTCCCCCAACGTTCCGGGCAGAGGCAGGAGCCACAGCAGGGCAAGGCCCAGTGCCGCGGCGCACAGGATCCCCAGCCAAAGCCGCTTCCGGCCGGTTCTGCCCAGAGGAAGCACAACGGGAAGGGCCAGAACGCTGCCGCATACCGCCCCCAGCAGACCGCCCTTCGTCTCTCCCAGGATCAGGACCAGAAGGCTCAGGAGCGCAGGGATCAGATACAGGGGCTTCTTCAGCCGCAGGGCGGCGGTCCAGCACAGGGGAAAGGCCAGACAGAGGATCGCGGCGGCGAAGTCCGCGTTTCCCGTGAGACCGATGAACGCCCCGTTGTATCCCGTATGCCGGTCTGCCCAGCCCAGGCCCTCGGGGTAAAGCCCCAGGGGATTCAGACCCATGAACTGCAGAAGCGCCGCAAGGCAGTTCAGCGTGACGGCGGCGGCGAAGACCTGAAGCATGCGCTCGCCGGGTACGGAACAGCAGGAGAGAGCCAGGAACGCCGCTGCATAAAGCGTGATGGTCAGCAGCCCTTCGTCCCTGGGGCCGCCCAGAAGGGCTTCCTGCCGCCAGGGGGAGAGCAGAGCGGAAACCAGGGAGGCGAGCCAGTAAAGCAGCACCAGGACCTGGGTCGGCCCGGGCCTGCGCAGAAGCCGGAGGCGGCCCCTCAGCGCACAGATCCCCAGGGCAGCCAGGAAGCTGCCCCAGACGGCGTAAAACAGGATCAGCTTCGCCCCGGTGATCTGCCGGTAGCCGGCGGGGCCGAAACCCAGCAGGAACACGGTGGCCGCCGCGCAGCAGAACCAGCGGCACGCCGTCTCCCCGCCGGATCCCGGATCTTTGATCTGCTTCAACATGGAAAAAGTATACCACGTTCCGGGACGGGATGCAAAAACATCGGCGCGGAGTTTCCTCCGCGCCGATTGAAGTTTGTCTCAGCCGGCGATCTCCCTGGCCAGATCCCCCCGGAGCCGGGTGAGGATCCGCTTTTCCAGCCGGGAGATATAGCTTTGGGAAATGCCCAGGTCGTCCGCCACCTCCTTCTGAGTCTTCTCCCGGCAGCCATAGAGGCCGTACCGCAGGGTGATGATCCGACGCTCCCGGGGAGAGAGCCGATCCACCGCCTGGCGGAGCATGCTGCGCTCCGCTTCCTCCTCCAGCGGCTGCAGGATCAGGTCCTCCTGGGTCCCCAGCACGTCCTCCAGCAGCAGTTCGTTGCCATCCCAATCTGTATTCAGGGGCTCATCCAGACTGATCTCGCCCTTCCGGGAGGCGCTCTTCCGCAGAAACATGAGGATCTCGTTTTCGATGCAGCGGGAGGCGTAGGTGGCCAGCTTGATGTTCTTTCCCGCGTCGAAGGTGTTGATGGCCTTGATGAGGCCGATGGCGCCGATGCTGATCAGATCCTCCAGACCGGCGCCGGAGCTTTCAAACCGCTTGGCTACGTAGACCACCAGCCGGAGATTCCGCTCGATGAGGACGGAGCGCACCGATTCCTCCCCTTCGGCCAGACGGCGGATGCATTCCCCCTCCTCCTCCCGGCTCAGAGGCGGCGGCAGGCTGTCGCTCCCGCCGATATAGAAAACCGTAGGCGGAGGCAGCAGACGGCAGATCCGGCGCAGCAGCTTTTTCAGCAGTTCATTCGCTTGAAACATCCCATGACCAGCTCCTTTTCTATTCGTCGCCGCCGATGAGAGCGGCGCAGCCGTCTCCGGGCCGGAGAGGCCCGGGACAGAGGGCGGCCCAGATATCCGGGCAGAGGGTCCCGTCCACATAGACCCGTTCCGGCCGGAAGGCCAGAAGAAGGCCGCTTTCCCCCAGCGTGCGGTAGGGCAGGAGGCGAAAGCCCGGGCCCAGGATCGTGAGCCTCTCCGGCGCGGGAAGGCCGGCGGTGGCCGTCAGCCGGGTGCGCAGCTCCGGCTCCAGCAGGGGCAGCAGAGCGCGTTCCTCCGCGATCAGAGCCGGGGCGCCGGAGAGCGGTTCCCGCAGCCGATTCCCCGTATCCCGCAGGGCGGTGAGTTCCACGCTCCGGTCTCCGCAGACCAGCCGAAGACGCGCTTTGCCGCCTCTCTTCCCGCTGAACCGAAAGGGGAGCGCGCATACGCCGAGGCTGATTCCCAGGGCAAAGACCAGGGCGCGGAGAGAAGCGCGGCCTGCGGTCCAGATCACGGCGGAGGCTGCCCCGGCATAGACGGCGCACAGGGCGAGGAAGGCCAGCCCCGGCCGCCACAGCCCCTTTTCCCGACCGTAGGCGGTCAGAAGCATGGCGGACAGTGATACGATCTTCCCCGGCAGGGAAGCGGCGGGAGGCCAGAGAAGAGACAGCAGGGCGTAGGCCGCCCCCAGACCGGCAGCCGCCAGCAGACGGAGCTTCCGCCGCCGGGCCTGGCAGAGCTTGCCCGCGGCCCACAGCAGCGTCAGGTCCGACACCAGCTCAAAAAAGAGAAGACTATCCAGGTAAACGACCCTCATGGCTGTATTGTACAGGCCGGAGCGGGGATTGTCCGTCGAAACGGCGGCCGGGAAAAAAGCGGCGTCAGCCTGTTAATTCCTTCTCATTTCGGGCAGAATAACCCTGAATACCATGAACAGGAGGCGGCTTATGACGACCATTCAGGCCAGCTTTGATCAGGTGGATCTGGCAGAGCTGGCGATCTCCAGACTCCGCAGGGCGATCCCCGGCATCGCCCTGGATTATTCCGGACCCCGGAACAGCCTGCCGGGGGACGCGCCTTTCCGGGCTTCCGTTCTGTACCCGGGTGGAGCGGCGGGCCTGCCCCACACGGGAATGGGGCAGGGAAGGGATCCCCTGGGGAGCCGGGTGCTGTTTACCGGGGATATCCTGGGCCTGCCCATTTATCGCAGCGGCGGGGCCGACCTGCGCATCTGCGTTTCGGATGAAGAGGCGGAACGGGCGGGGGCCCTGCTGGTCAATGCCGGCGCCCGGGGGGTGAAAAAGCGGCGTGAGCCGCATTTGGGGAATTGACGCTTCTTTTGCCCGGGGTTAAAATGGACCAGGCAAAACGTTAGGAGGTGCAGGTCCATGCTGCTGCTCTGCCTCATCCTGGTCCTGTTCGTGATATTATCGGTCATGGCGTTTTTCTTTTTCCGCCGGGCGCTTTACCGTCCCGGGACCGTGGATCCGGCGGACGAAGCCGCGATGCAGGCCTCTCGCTGGTTCGCCTACAGCCCCATCGTGACCCCCGGGGCGAAATGGCTGCGGGAGCGGGAATGGCAGGAGGAGAAGATCACCGCCGGGGACGGCGCCGCGCTGCTGGGTTATTGGCACGGGGGAGCGCCGGAGAAGCCCGTCCTGCTCCTTCTCCATGACTATGGCTCAAGTCCCTGGATCGATTTCTGCCTCCATGCCCGCTGGGCCATCCGCCAGGGCTGGAGCGTCCTGATGCCGGTGGAGCGGGCCCATGGGGAGAGCGGCGGGAATTGGTGCACCCTGGGGCTCCGGGAAGGAGAGGACTGCCTGCTCTGGACGGAACGGGCGTCGGAGCTCGCCGGACCGGACGGCCGCCTGGTTCTGGGCGGCATGGGGCTTGGAGCCGCCGCCGTCCTCCGGGCCCTGGATCGGGGCCTGCCGGAAAGCGTGAAGGCCCTGGTGCTGGATTCCCCCTTTTTCTCCCCCAAAGGGCAGATCCGGTACATGGTCCGGGACCGGCTGCGCATGCGGGGCTTTCTTCTGCTGCTGATGCTGAACGGCTGCGCCTGCCTCTGCTGGGGCAGAGCTCCCGGCAGCCTGGACGGAGCGGAGGTCCTGAAGAAGAACGAAAGGCTGCCCGTCTTTTTCGCCCATGGGAAAGAGGACAGCATGACCCCCTATGCGCCGACGGAGCAGGCGTTTCGGGATACCCAGGCCCCGAAGGTCCTGTTCACCGGGGAAAACGCGGGCCACGGGGACTGCGCCTTCAGCGAGGGCGAGCGGTATTTCACGGCCCTGGAGGATTTCTTCCGGCAGCACCTGGGGGAGCGTTTCCCCCTGCGGGAGAAGACGAAAAACCGCGCGAAACGGTCTTGACAAGGCAGGGTACATGTGGTATTCTCAGTAAGCTTTGGAGAAGTACCCAAGAGGCCGAAGGGGCTCCCCTGCTAAGGGAGTAGGCGGTGTTGAGCCGCGCCCGGGTTCAAATCCCGGCTTCTCCGCCATGCAGAAAGCGTCTTTTGCTTGTGCAAAAGGCGCTTTCCTGTTCCAGCGGGACAGGATATGGAAGGGAGGACAGGGATAGTGGGCACAGGCTTGAGAACAGAGAAAAAAAGGATCCTCCTGGAGTGGCTGCGGATCGTACTGGGTCTGCTGGTGTTTGCCTTCGGGGTGCATCTCACCATCTTTGCCAACATCGGCCTCGCGCCCTGGGACTGCCTGGGCATGGGCATCGCCGCCCATACCCCGCTGAATTACGGCCTGGCTATGACCTGCATCGCCCTGGCGGTGCTGGGGATCGACCTGCTTCTGCGGGAGCGCATCGGCTGCGGCACCGTGATCGACGCCCTGCTCACCGGGAATTTCGTGCAGATGTACAGCGATCTGAATCCCTTCCCCCTGAATACGCGGCTCTGGCTGGGCGTCCTGCTGATGCTCATCGGGTTCGTGTTCATGGCCCTGGGGATGTGGATCTACATGCGGGGGCAGCAGGGCTGCGGTCCCCGGGATTCCCTGCTGGTGGGATTGGGAAAACGGCTGCCGAAGATCCCCATCGGCGTGGTGGAGATCCTCCTGTGGGCGGTGGTGCTCCTTTGCGGCTGGCTCCTGGGAGGACCCGTGGGGATCGGCACCCTCATCAGCACCTTCGGCGCCGGCGCGGTGATGCAGCTGGTGTACAACCTGATCCGCTTCGATCCCCGGACCCTGCGTCACCGGAGCTTTCTGGAGGTCATGCGGGTACTGCTGGGAAAGGGATGATCCCTCCCGGAACAGCCGGGATGAACAATTAACGAGAGAAATAAGAGCGCAGCCTGCTTGATTTCGCAGGCTGCGCTCTGACAGCAAAGGGCAGGAGTGAGGAGCCCAATGTTATCCTTGCGTTATTTGCCGATCCGGACGGAGATCAGCAGGGATCGGGCGCGTCCGTCTGCGCCGGAGCGGCGCCTTCGGGGCGGCTTTCCTCTTCATATCCCCTCGCGCCGGAGATGTACACGATCTTGGTTTCGTCGTCGTAGCCCACGTGAAAATCCAGCGCCCTGCCCAGATCCCGGAGCTTGAAATAGTTGGCCCCGTCGATCTTGTAGACCGTCAGGGCAGCGGGTTCGCCGTCGATCAGGATGACGTCGTTGGAGACCGCCGCGCTGCAGCGCTCCGCAGCGGAGCCTAAAAGCTCCCCGCCCACCGCTTTATAGGATTCGCCTGTGGTGAGGGAGACCGTCCCGGAAGCATCGTCGTAACCCACCGAGAACTGCCTTCCGCTTCCGTTCAGGAGCATGGCCAGATCCCGGAGCTTGAAATAATTGGAACCCTCGATCTTGTACACGGCGGGATGGACCGGATGGGCGTCCGGCGCTTCGGTGCTGCTGCTCACGACGATCATGTTGTTGGTGGCTATGGCGGGAATGGTTTCCTCCGCCCGGGCCGCCGCGGGAAGGAGCAGCGCAAAGCAAATGACCAGCGCCAATACGGCAGGATACGGCTTCCTCATGGGACGGTCCCCCTTCCTCGCCGCTTTGTCGGGCGGCGTGCTTTTGCTTGGATAGACGAACGGCCCGGAAAAAGGTTCCCGGATCGGGGAAAAAACGGAGAGCCGCGTTTCCTTGACGGCGGCCCGGGACGGTGATACTATGCTGAATAGGATTTCCGCCGCGGAGCGGCGGAGGAAACGGAGGGCGATACGCCAATGTCTGTCGCAAAAAAAGTGCTGTTTCTCGTTTTTGACGGTCTGGGGGACCGGCCCGTGCCGGAGCTGGGAGATCTGACCCCCCTGGAGGCCGCCTCCACGCCCCATTTCGACGCCATTGTTCAAAAAAGCATCTGCGGCCTTTCCAATGCCCTGGGGCGGGGGATCCGGCCGGGGAGCGACGTTTCCCATCTGGCCATCTTCGGCTACCCAATGGAAAAATACTATACCGGACGGGGCCCCATCGAGGTGGCCGGCCTGGGGATCGCCCTGCAGGAGGGGGATATCGCCTTCCGGGGCAATTTCGGCACCGTAGACGAGAACTGGAATATCCTGGACCGCCGGGCCGGGCGCATCCGGGTGGTGGACGAATTCGCCGCCGCTCTGGACGGGATGGAGATCGACGGGGTACAGGTCCTGGTGAAGCCGGGCACCGCCCATCGGGCAGGCGTGGTCTTCCGGGGCAAGGGGCTTTCCGCCCATATCACCGATGCGGATCCCCATGCGGAAGGCCTGCCGGTGCTGGAGGTGAAGCCCGCGGACGATACCCCCGAGGCGGCCTTCACCGCGAAAGTCATCAACAAGTTCATGCGCCGGGCCTATGAGATCCTGGATCCCATGGAAGCCAACGCCAGGCGGAGGGCGGCGGGGGAGTTCCCCGCGAACTTCATGCTCCTCCGGGGAGCGGGCATCTATCCCACCCTGCCGAAATTTGCGGAGAAGTACGGCATGAAGGCATGCTGCATCGCCGGAGGCGGTCTTTACAAGGGGATCGGCGCTTTCCTGGGCATGGACCTGATCGACGTGCCGGGGGCAACGGCCCTGCCGGACAGCGACGTGAAGGCCAAGTTCATCGCTGCAAAGAAGGCCCTGGCGGATTATGACTTCGTATTCACCCACGTGAAGGCCACGGACTCCCTGGCGGAGGACGGGAACTGGGCCGGGAAAAAGGAATTTATCGAGAAATGCGACGCCGCCGCCGGGGAGCTGCTGGATCTGCCGGAGGACGTGCTGCTGGTGGTCACGGCCGACCACTCCACCGCCTGCGAGCTGAAGGCCCACACGGCGGACCCGGTACCCATCCTTTTCTGCTCTCCCCACGTGCGCCGGGACGAGGTCGCCTCCTTCGGAGAGCGGGCTTTTTCCAAGGGCGGTCTCGGCCGCATGGAGGGGAAGGACGTGATGCCCGAGGTCATGAATATCCTGGGCAGACTCCATCTCATCGGAGCATAAGACGATCATCCGCCCACGCGCCGAGCTGCGGCGCGTGGGCTTTCTGCAAGGGAAGGGGAGCGGTCCATGAAGGACAGGGAGAGAAAGGGGCCGGGAGGGTACCTGTTCATCCTGGCAGCCGGTATCCTTTGGGGATTTATCGGCCTCTTTGTGAAGCAGCTGGAGGCCAGCGGGTCCACCCCGGAGACCACCGCCTTTCTGCGCATGGCCTGCGCCTTCATCCTGTATCTCCCCCTGTGCGCCGCCGGAGCCGGCCCGGGCAGCCTGCGGATCGGATGGAAGGAGCTGCTGTTCTGTGCAGCACAGGGCCTCGTCTGCTATGGTCTGTTCAATATGCTGTACAGCCGGGCGGTGACCATGGTGGGGGTTTCCGTGGGGGCGGTCCTGCTGTATACTGCGCCGGTGTTCACCCTGTTCTTCTCCGTGCTTTTGTTCCGGGAACCCCTTACCGCCCGAAAGCTCCTGGCCGTTGCGCTGAATATCCTGGGCTGCGCCCTGACCGCCACGGGGGGCAGGCTGGAGCCCGGGGCTCTGTCCGCCGCCGGCATCCTGACGGGGATCGGCGCGGGCCTGTGCTATTCTCTGACCCCCGTCTTCGGTCATTTCGGGACAAAGCGTATGGACAGCCGGGTCATGACCCTGTACAGCTTTTTCTTTGCCGCTCTGTTTTTGCTCCTGCGCCTCAGACCCTGGAACGGCGGCGCGGCGTTCGGCGGAAAGCTCCTGCTGTGGGGCGCGCTCTTTGCCCTGATCCCCACGGTCCTCGCCTATGTCCTGTATTACCGGGGACTCAGCCGGATCCCGGAGCCCAGCCGGGCGCCGGTGATCGCTTCGGTGGAAACGGTGGTGGCGGCCGCCGTCGGCATGGCGCTGTATCACGACCGGCTGGGACCATGGGGGATAACCGGCATCCTGCTGGTCCTGGTCTCCATCGCCGTCATGAATCTGCCGGCCCCGAAAAAGCAGGGGAAAACCGGGCAAATTACCGGAAAATAATGCTGGATAATCATAATGGGATATGTTATACTCATATAGTACGCGCTGCGTGCGAATTTTGTTGTTTTTCCTCTGTATCGGGGGCGGAAAAATAAGAAACTGAGTTTTGTCGATCAATAGTTAAGGAAGGTGAGAAATTGGAGAACTATACCAAGTACAGGCTGAAGGGGAACGAGGAACTGACCGCCTTGCTGGAAGGCAAGGACAAGCTCTTCGTGATCGCCTGTAACAAGTGCTTCAAGGAATTTGCATCCGTGGACGAGCCGGACTGCGATGAATTCACGCAGTTTGCCGCAGGTCTGGGCAAGACCGTCACGGGTACGGCAAAGCTGGACTTCCTCTGCAACAAAACGCAGACGGAGAAGAAGCTGAAGGACCTGATCCCCGAGGGCACCGAGAACGTCGTCGTGATCTCCTGCGGCCTGGGCATCCAGACCATGGCGGATGAGGCGGGGCTGCCCGTTGTGGCGGCTGCCAACTCCCTGAACTATCGCGGGTATCACGGCATGGCCCTCACCAAGAAGGCCTGCGACGCCTGCGCCCAGTGCTACCTGAACCTCACCGGCGGCGTCTGCCCCATCGTGGACTGCGCAAAGAGCCTGGTGAACGGCCAGTGCGGCGGCGCCAAGAACGGCAAATGCGAGGTCGATCCGGAGAAGGACTGCGCCTGGGAGAAGATCTATCAGCGCCTGAAGAAGCAGGGGCGGGTTGAGGAGTTCGAGAAGCAGCCCGTGCAGCTCCGGGATTACAACAAGGTGAACTTCAAGGTCATCAAGGAATACGTGGATGCCGTGCGGGAGAGCCGCTTTGCCGGCTACTACGGCGGCGTACATCCCTCCGAGAATAAGGAGATGGCCGAGCATACCCCGCTGGAGCGCTTCCCCGAGCCCGATACCGTGGTGATCCCCCTGTCCCAGCATTCCGGCGCTCCCGCCAAGCCCATCGTGGAAGTGGGCGACTATGTAAAGGTGGGCCAGAAGATCGGCGAAGCCGCCGCGTTCATCAGCGCCCCCGTTCATTCCAGCGTCAGCGGCACGGTGCTGGCCATCGAGGAGCGGGTCCATCCCGCCACCCGCGGCGGCCTCAGCGTGGTCATCAAGAACGACAAAAAGTATGCGGTGGACGAATCCGTGAAGCCCCACGGCGATCTGGACAGCCTCAGCAAGGAAGACATCGTGAATATCGTCAAGGAAGCCGGCATCGTCG
>JAFZVM010000098.1 GCA_017617795.1 Oscillospiraceae bacterium | reverse complement strand
TTGGCGGTATGGAGCTGGAAAAGGCTCCTTTTTGACTTCTTTCTTCCGCCCTTTTCCCCTCTTGATACCAAAACACGGTGTTTCGCTTAACAAAACACCGTGTTCTTTGACAGTCTGACGGGAGGGAGCGGCATCTGCCGCTCCCTCCCGGGGTTTTGAACCGTTTTAATGCGCGCTCAGGGTGATGAAAACGTAAGGCTTATCGATCTTCTGGAAATACAGGGGCAGGTGAGGGGCCTCCTTCTGCAGGGCCATGGCGGTGGACTTGGTCAGGATGTAATGCTCCAGCTCGTCTTCCTCTCCGCAGCAGATATCCACCTCCCCGTGGAGATCGGTCAGGTTGTCCGTATCCATGCTCAGGAAGACCAGGGCCTCCTCGTAATCCTTGTGGGCGTGGGGATGGTGCTTCCCGTCGGGGCCCCAGGGCCCCAGGAAGGCGGGCTGACAAATGGAGGTCCAGGCCATGGTGATCTTCTTTTCCTCACCGGCGCTGTAGAACGTGGAATAGCCCCCCAGGGCCTGCTGCCGCTCGGAGCCGTAGTGGTAGGGCTCGTAGGCGGAGAAGTTCAGAGCATGGACGTTCTTGGAGAACTCGCCGAAGAAGCGGGCCCAGGAGCCGGTCTGCGGTTTGGCGTCCGCGTCCGCCACGTCGGCGGCCATCTTCCCGGTACCGTTGAGGGAGATGAAGAAGAAGGGCCGGTCCACGCTTTTGACGATGGGGGAGAAGTGGGGCATCCCCTTGGGAATGTAGATCGTGTGGGGGGTGGCAAAGCGATGGCGGATCCCCTCCGGTCCCAGGTCCGCTTCCAGCTCGGCTCCCAGGTGGAGCATGTCCTCCGGGTCGGCGCTCAGGAACCAGAGCACCTGGTCGTAGTCGTGGGTGTGCAGCTTTTCCGTCTCCTCCGGGATCATGCCGCTGCCGTCCACCAGGCAGTAGCGCACGGAGATGCCGTCATAGTCGAAGAATTCCTTCTCCAGCACCGCGCCCAGCTTTACGATCCCCTCCCGGCCGTGGATGGGGATCTCTTTTTTCATGGATTCGTACTTTCCGCTCATTGATATTCCTCCATTCTGTTATTGTTGTTCTTAATAATATCATAACAGAACGGAGAAAAAACACAAGCCCCGTGTATCGGAGATGCATCGAATACACGGGACTTTGATTTCGTATGCAGAAAGACGCTTACAGCGCCTGGAATATTCTCGCCCCCCGGGTATCCAGCCAGCGCAGGAGGAGCGTCCCCAGGGCGGCGAACAGAACGGTCCAAATGAGCATATAAGGGACCGTCCCGATCTGATGCCCGCCCAGGAGATAGAGACCCGCCATGGCGATGCACAGGATCCAGTCGCCGAAAAGGACGATCACCACGGCGCCGCTCTGCTTGATGGGGGCCAGCTCGTTCGTCCAGGAGAGCAGGGGCATCCGAACGCCCAGAGCCGTACAGCAGCCTGCGTAGAAAAAGCTGAAGGCCAGGGGAAGCAGCACGCAGAGGAGCCTTGCGGCAGGGGAGGCGTCCAGCACGATGGCCCCGCAGACCGAGGCGAAGACCATGGGAACGCCGGAGAGGATCAGCTGCATCGCACCCTTGGCCCGGAGCACGGTCCCGGGCTCCACGGGCAGGGACTGGGGGATCCAGAGGCTCTTTCCCTCCAGAGAAACGGAGGGAGCCGCCATGTTGTTCATGGAGGCGATCATGCACAGAGCGGTGCAGAGCAGCACTGCGGCGGCATCCGGCATGGCGGCGAACACCGCGTTCAGGGCGGAGAGCGCCTCTCCTCCCTTGATGAGCAGCAGAACGCCGCAGATCGGGATGATCAGGACGCCGAGGCCGCAGTTGAGCATGTAGTTGGGGCTGGAGGCGAACCGGGTCAGCTCCTTGCCCAGCAGCGCCCGGAAGGGCGTCTTTTCCCGGACCGCCTTTTCCGTATATCGGATCTTTCCCGTGCTGCCGCCCGCTGTGGCGAGCTTCAGAAAGCTGCGGGTGATCCCGATCCAGATCAGCAGGAAAAGCGCAGCCGTCACGACGGTGAAGAGAACGGCGCAGAGCCAGTCCCCTTCGCCGATCCGGCCGAAGAGACAGAGGACGTAGGCCGCGCCCTTGATCCGGACCCCGTAGACCGCCGCGTTCTGCAGCATATCCCGGATCATCCTGTTCGCTTTGAAGTAGAAGAAGTAATAGGCGGCGATGAACACCAGGGCGGCCAGGACGGTGATAAAGCTTTTGTTCTTCAGACGGACGCTGATCTTCGCCACCACCCAGCCCAGAAGACAGGAGAGGATGAGTACGACGAAGGACACGATGAGGAACAGAAGGAGGCCGCAGATCACCCGGGCCGCCGTCGCCCCTGCCGTGACCCAATAGACGATCAGGGTTGGAAGCATCGCCATGGCCGAGTACAGGGTCCCCAGAAGATAGACGTTCACCAGCCGGGCGGTGATGACGGTCCGCACCGGAATGGGCAGGGAGAGGAGCTGGTCGTTGTCCTTGGCCAGATACAGGCCGGAGTAAGTATTGAACACGCTGCCGAAGGCGCCGAGGATGATGGCGATCCCGCCCATCAGCAGGAAATACAGCCATCCCACGCCCGCCTGGGTCAGCCCTTCGCAGAGGCTGAGGGAGAGGGCGGTGAACATGCCGCCCAGGATGACCACCAGGATGACGGCGAAGAAGACGAACCAGGCGATCACCGCTCCCTTGGAGCGCATCCGGTTTTTCTTCGCGTCGTAGAAGTAGCTCTTGAATACCTCCGCCAGCTGCTTCTTCAGCAGGACCTTCAGCATCTCATTCCGCCTCCAGTTCCAGGAAGACCTCTTCCAGACTGTCGTCCCCCTTGACCTCTTCCATGGTCCCGGCCTTCACCAGCCTGCCCTGCTTGATGATGGCGACCTTGTCGCAGAGCTTCTCCGCCACCTCCAGTACGTGGGTGGAGAAGAAGATGGCGCCGCCGGAATCGCAGTGCGCCCGCATCATTTCCTTCAGCAGATGGGAGGCCTTGGGATCCAGCCCCACGAAGGGCTCGTCCATGAGAATGAGCTTCGGCTCATGGAGCCAGGCGGAGATCAGGGCCAGCTTCTGCTTCATGCCGTGGGAATAGGCGGAAATGGGCTGGGCCAGGTCCTCCGTCAGCTCGAAAACATCGGCGTATCTGCGGATGCGTTCCTGCCGTACGTCCGCGGGAATGGCAAAAATGTCCCCGATGAAGTTCAGGTACTTGATGCCGCTCATAAAATCGTACAGATCCGGATTGTCCGGGATGTAAGCCAGCTCCCGCTTGCATTTCACCGGATCCTCCGTGATCGAGGTCCCGTTGATGAGGACGGAGCCCTCGTCGAACTGCAGGATCCCCACCGCGCATTTCAGCGTGGTGCTCTTGCCTGCGCCGTTATGGCCGATGAAGCCGAAGATCTCCCCGGGGAGGATGTGCAGGGAGAGGTCGTCCACGGCCTTCTTCTCCCCGAAGGTTTTTGTCAGATGATCGATGATCAGCATGGTTTTCTTTCTCCTTCGTGTTTTTGCCTGTGACCGTTTCAGGCGTCCTCCCGTTTCCGGAGGGTGAACAGCCGCCGGGTCTCGGTTTTCTCCCCGGGCCAGGCGAAGTGCTCCAGCCGTTCCACGGTATACCAGGGGGAGAACAGGTCTGCCCATTCCTCGTCGCTCCGGGAGACGAGACGGAGCACCCCGTCCACGTAGAGCCGGTTCCCGTCCTTCAGCTCCATGCTCCGCTGAGCGGCAGCTTCCGGAGTGAGGTGGAAATTCAGCCCGATGATCACCGCCGCATCCCGGGTGCAGATCCGGGCCGACTCCCGAAGGATCGTCTCCGCCCTTTCCGGCGGGATCACGTCCAGAACGTTGGAGCAGAAGAAACCGTCGTAGGTCCCGTCGGGGACGGCGGAAAGCCAGTCCTTCGGGATACTTACGGCCTTCAGCCGGTCCTCCGCACCAAAGAGAGCCGCATGGACCCGGGCCGCCTCCGCGGCGCCGGAGGCGGGGTCAACCGCCGTCACGTCGGGACAGCCGCTTTTCGCCGCGATGATCCCGGCCCAGGCGCTGCCGCAGCCGTAGTCCAGCACCTTTTTCCGCTGCCCCAGGGAGGCTGCCGCCCGAAAGAGCTTTTCCGCAGGGGCGAGCTCTTTCCAGTCCCCGAGTCCGGGCAGCGTTTCCGCCGCCTGATCCTCCGGAGAAGGCGCCAGCGCCTTGCTCCAGAAATCGATGAGGATCTCTTCCTCCCGTGCCGTATCTGCAGTCATTCCGCTTTTTTCCTTTCCGTATCTCTGATCCAGTCGTCCAGGAAGGTCATCTGGGCCTCCGTGTGGAACCAGTGCTCCCCGCCCTCCATGACCGTCAGGCCTGCGCCGTGGGCTTTTGCGAAGGACTCCGCCGTTTCCCGCGTGGTGAAGGTATCCAGACTGCCGTACAGGATCTCCGTGGGCGCGTCCCACCGGAGGGGATGGGCCCGGACCCAGCGCAGGTATTTCCAGGACAGATCTACTCCGAAGGAGGTGGGGATCACGCCCTTCTGTTCCAGCTCCGCCTCCGTCACCCCGGCCTGCGCCATCATCCCGGAGATGAGCTTCTCCATGTCCAGGATGGGGGAGATGAGATAGGCCCTTCGGACCAGAGGATCGATCCCGGCATGGAGGCTGTAATAGGCCCCGATGCTGTTGGCGATCAGAATGATCCGCCCCTGTTCCGCGGCGAGCTTTTCCGCCGCCTCCCGGATCTCCGCCCCGGTCTCCCAGGGGGTATCGGTCCGGTAATCCAGTCCCAGCACCGGCGAACCGGGGAATAAGGGCTCATAGTGCGCCGCTTCGCCGGCGCTGCCGCCCATTCCATGGATATACAATACCGGTCCCATGGGTTTCACACCGTCCCGTTCACGATCCGGGCGTATTCCTCCTCCGGGATCATGGGAGAGCCGATCCGGGCCAGCAGAGCTTCGCTTACAGCCCCGGTCTCCCCGTACTCCCGTCCCGCTTCCCGAACCAGCTCCAGCCGGGGCTCTGTGACGACCTTCGCCTCCGGAGCGTTGAACATGGGGCTCTCCGGAACCGTGAGGATCGTGTTCCGGCCCGGGAACATCAGCCGGAACTGGGCCGCCGCGGGTTCGAAATTCTGCCGGCTGTTGGGGAAGCCGCAGCCGCAGATCATCAGGAACCGCAGACGGCTCACGTCCGCCCGGCCCACGTGGACGTACCGGTCACCCGCCTTTTTCATGGCCATACCGGTGAGAGGGAGGAGACGGTCGGCCAGCGCCTTCAGCGGCGCGGGCATGCCGTAGCAGTACAAGGGAAAGCTGAAGATCAGCAGATCGCTTTCCGTGATCTCCTGCAGGATCCCGGCCATATCATCGTCGTGGATGCAGACGCCCCCGTTCCGCATGCAGGCAAAGCAGCCGGTGCAGTATTCGATATGCCGGTCGATCGCATGGATCAGCCGGACCTCCTGGGGCGCAGTTTCCTCCATCCCGGCGAGAAAGGCCCGGGTGATGTGCAGCGTATCGCTTTTGTCCCGTTTCGGACTGCCGTTCAGAACCAGGATCTTCATTCTTCATCCTCCAGTTCCCGGAGCAGCTCCCGGTCCTCCCCGGTCAGGGGGAAGCGCTCCAGCATATCCGGCCGCCGGTCCCGGGTCCTGCGCAGGGCTTCCTTCCGCCGCCACCGGGCGATCTTCCCGTGGTTGCCGCTGACCAGCACCTCCGGGACGCCCCGGCCCTCCCATACCAGAGGACGGGAGTACTGGGGGTACTCCAGCAGACCGCTGTAATGGCTCTCATCCTGGAAGCAGCTGACGTCGCTGAGGACGCCGGGCACCAGGCGGCAAACCGCGTCGGCGATGGCCATGGCGGCCAGCTCCCCGCCGGTGAGGACGAAATCCCCCAGACTCAGTTCCTCATCCACGCAGGCTTCGATGAACCGCTCGTCCACCCCTTCGTAGTGGCCGCACACCAGGATGAGGCGGGAATAATCCCGCTGGAGACGGTTGGCCTCCGCCTGGGTGAAGGGCTTGCCCGCGGGGGACATATAGATGGTGTGCACCCGCTCCCCGGCCTGACGGCATACGTCCCGCCAGCAGTCGTACAGGGGCTGGGCCTGCATGATCATCCCCTGGCCGCCCCCATAGGGAGCGTCGTCCACCTGCTTCTGCCTGTTCAGGGTATAGTCCCGGATCTGATGGGGCTCGATGCGGATGATGTCGTTTTTCTGGGCGCGGCCCAGGATGCTTTCCCCCAGTCCTGCCCGGATGGTATCGGGAAACAGGGTGAGGATATCGATCTGCATGGTGACCATGATTACATCCCCTCGATGAGGTGTACGGTGAGCTTCCCGGTCTCCGGATCGAAGGAGCGGATAAAGCCGCCCTGCTCCGGGATCAGATGCTCTGTTTTGCCTTTGACCACATAGATCCTTCCGGCGGGATAATCCAGGATGTCCGCCAGGATCCCCAGCTCGGTCCCGTCCTCCTCCACCACCGGCCGACCGATGGCGTCCTGGAGGAAGAAGGCCCCTTCCGCAATGGGGATGGAATCCCGGTCGGCGAAGAGGATCTTCCCCTTCAGCGCCATGGCCGCCTCCACCGAGTCGATCCCCTCCAGCTTCAGAAGGGCGAAACCCTTGTGTACCCGGGCGCTCTCCACCCGCCGAGGCTGACCTTCCAGAAAGACGGTATCCAGTCCCGTCAGAACGGCGGGCTCATCGGTCCAGGTTTCCACTTTCATTTCCCCCCGGACCCCATGGGTGTTGATGATCCTGCCCGCCTCAAGGTATTGCTTTTTCTCCATGGGTTTTTGCTCCTTTGAAAAATTGCCGGAGTTGAACTCCGGCAATTCAGTCAGTCGACGATATCGACCGAAACCCGCTTCTGACTCCGCTGCGCCAGCGATTTCACCAGGACGCGGATCTCTTTGGCTATGCGGCCCTGACGGCCGATGACCTTGCCCATATCTCCGTCCGCGACCCGGAGCTCGAGAACGGTTTCGCCATTCTCCTCCCGCTCCGTTACCGTGACCTCGTCAGGGTGATCCACCAGGTTCTGGGCAACATACAGTAACAGCTCTTTCATGAACGAATGATCCTTTCGGGGGGATTTAGATCACACCGGCCCTCTTCAGCAGGTTTTTCACGGTGTCCGTGGGCTGAGCGCCGTTCTTGATCCAGGTGAGGGCGCGCTCGCTGTCCACCTTGATCTCGGCGGGCTCGGTGAGGGGATTGTAGGTGCCGATCTCCTCGATGAATCTGCCGTCCCGGGGGAAGTGGGAATCCGCGACCACGATGCGGTAGTAGGGGGCCTTCTTGGCGCCCATTCTGCGAAGTCTGATTTTGACCATCTTGATTACACCTCTGCGTTTATTTTGTGTTGATTTATCGGAAAGCCCCGCAGGGCTTGACCTTCGTTTACATCATGCCGAAAAGGCCCTTGCCGCGGCCCCGCATGAACTTCTTCGCGTTTTTGCCGCCCATCTGCTTGGCCAGGACCTGCATCTGCTCGTACTGCTTCAGCAGGCGGTTCACGTCCACCACCTGGGTGCCGCTGCCCCGGGCGATGCGTTTTTTCCGGCTGCTGTTCAGCAGACCGGGATCCTGCCGCTCCGCGGGGGTCATGGATTTCAGGATGGCCTCGGTGCGGGCCAGCGCCTTTTCATCGATGGAGGCGCCGCTGAGCTGCTTCGCGTCGATCCCGGGGAGCATCCCCGCAATGTCGGAGAGGGAGCCCATGCTTTTCAGGCTCTGGAGCTGCTCGTAGTAATCCTCCAGGGTGAAGCGGTTGGACAGGAGCTTTTCGCTCATCTCCCGGGCCTTCTGCTCGTCGAAGCTCTGCTCCGCCTTTTCGATGAGGGTGAGGATATCCCCCATGCCCAGGATCCGGGAGGCCATGCGGTCCGGATGGAAGGGCTCGATCCCGTCCAGCTTTTCCCCGATGCCCGCGAACTTGATGGGCTTGCCGGTCACCGCCCGCACGGAGAGGGCCGCGCCGCCTCTGGCGTCGCCGTCCAGCTTGGTGAGGAAGATGCTGTCCACCCCCAGGGCGTCGTCGAAGGCCTTGGCGGCGTTCACCGCATCCTGGCCAGTCATGGCGTCGATAAAGAGCATGATCTCCGTGGGCTGGATCCGGCTCTTCAGCTCCTTCAGCTCGTCCATGAGGGTCTCGTCCACATGGAGGCGGCCCGCCGTATCCAGAAGGAGGACGTCGTTGCCGTTTTTCGCCGCATGGGCAATGGCGGCCTGGGCGATGTCCACCGGGTCCACCTGTCCCATCTGGAAGACGGGAACGCCCACCTGGCTGCCCACGGTCTCCAGCTGCTGGATGGCGGCGGGACGGTAGATGTCGCAGGCCACCAGCAGGGGACGCTTGCCGCTTTTCTTCAGCCAGGCGGCCAGCTTGGCGCCGTTGGTGGTTTTGCCGGCGCCCTGAAGACCCACCAGCATGAGGATGGTGGGGGGCTTGGGGGAGATGTTGATCTTGGCGTTTTCCTTGCCCATGGTCTCCGTGAGCTCTTCGTTCACGATCTTGATGACCATCTGGGCGGGGGTGAGGCTGGCCAGAACGTCCTGTCCCAGGGCGCGCTGGCTGACCCGGGCGATAAAGTCCTTGACGACCTTATAGCTGACGTCCGCCTCCAGCAGGGCCATGCGAACGTCCCGCATGGCTTCCTTGATATCCGCCTCCGTCAGACGGCCCTTGCTCCGGAGCCGCTTGAAGGTGGCGGAGAGTTTTTCAGATAAGCTTTCAAATGCCATATGCTCTAACCCGTTTACAGCTTCATTTCCTGCAGCGTTTCCCGAAGCTTCCGGCAGCAGGCTTCCAGCTCCCGTTCCCGAGGCTGACCGGCGCTCAGCTCCAGAAGCTCCTCCGCCAGCCTTTCCGCTTCTCCGATCTGCCCCAGCAGCGCCGTGTGCCGCGCGGCGAGGCCGGTCTTCCGTTCCACGTCCAGCAGCGTATTCTCCGCCCGGACCAGGATATCCCGGACCCCCTGGCGGCTGATACCCTCATTTTCCCCGATCTCTCCCAGGGAGAGATTATCGTTGTAATAGAGGTCGATATACTGCCGCTGCTTCTCTGTCAGCAGTTCCCCGTAAAAATCGTTCAGCAGGGAGATATAGACGTTCTTATCCACAGGCACCTCAAGTGTAAAGCAAAAATCCCTTACAGGGGGTGATTCTACCGGAAACCCATTCTCTTGTCAAGTGGGAATTTGCCCTTTTTCCGGAATACTTCCATCCGGCAGGTGGAAAACTGGAAGCATGATGGAGAAAAAACGCATGGAAACGATGGGACCCGAGGCGATGCGGGCGCTGGGAAGACAGTGGGGGAAAGACGCGGCCCTCACCGGAAGGGGAAGAAGCGGCCGTACGCTTCGGGAGCTGGCCGGTCTGGAAAAGACCCTGGAAAAGCGCAGGGAAGCGTGTGCCGGGGAAACGGCCCCCGCGGCGGAATGGCTCCTGGATAACTTCTATCTGGTGCGCCGGGACCTGGGCCGGGTCCGGGAGGCGCTGCGGCGAAAGGGACGGCTGCCCCTTCTTTCCGGAGGCGGACTGCGGGTCCTGGCGCTGACGGACGCCTTTACGGAGGCCTGCGGAGGCTGGGTTGAGGCTCCGGCGCTGCGGGCTTTTCTCCGGGGAGCCGGGGAAGAGACGGATCTGGAGGAATCGGAGCTGGGGCTGCTGGAAATCGCCCTGCGCATGAGCCTGCTGAAGCGGCTGGCCCGCTCGCCGGAGTCGGCGGAGGCGGTGTTCACCGGCGTCCGGGTCCTGGACGCCCTGGAGTTCTCCGCCCTGCTGGAGGAGGTCAGTCCGGTGGAGACCATCCTGGCCCGGGATCCGGCGGGAGTCTATCCCAGGATGGACCCGGAGAGCCGGGGGGCATACCGGCGTCAGGTGAGCCGCCTGGCCCGGCGGACGGGGATGACCGAGACCGCCGCTGCGAAGCGCGCGCTGATGCTGGCAGAGGCGGAAAAAGAACACGTGGGGCGGTATCTCTTCTCCCGTCCCCTGGGGGAAAAGCCGGGGCGCAGGGGGTATGGTCCGTACTTCGCCGCCTGCCTGCTCCCGGCGGCGGTCCTCACCGGCCTGATCCTGGCGGCTTTCCGGAGTTCCGCGGGGCTCCTTGCCCTGCTGCCTCTGCTGGAGGGGAGCAAATATCTGGCGGATCGGCTGGCAGGCCGCCTCTGCCGCCCGGTCCGGCTGCCCAGGCTGGATTATTCCCGGGGCATCCCGCCGGAGAGCCGCACCCTGGGGGTGAGCGTTCTGCTCCTCCGTTCCCAGGAGGAGGCGCGGGAGGCGGCGGCCAGGCTGGAGCGCTTCCGCCTTGCCAACCGGGACGCAGGGGAGAACCTGCTCCTGGGGATCCTGGCAGACCTGCGGGAAGGCTCCCGGGAGAGGGAGGAAGGGGACGGCTCCATCCTGAAAGCCGCCGCGGAGGAGATCGGCAGGCTGAACGAAAAGTACGGCGGGGGCTTCTGCCTCCTGTGCCGGGACCGGAGCTGGAGCTCCCGGGACCGGCTCTGGCGGGGCTGGGAACGGAAACGGGGAGCCATCATGGACCTGCTGGACCTCCTGGAGGAAGGGAAGAGCCGGGTGCGCCTGGCCGCGGGAGACCCTGCGTGCCTCCGGGACGTGGTATTCCTCCTGGTGCTGGACGGAGACACGGGACTTCCCCCCGGTACGGCGGCGGCCATGGCGGCCATCCTGGCCCATCCCCTGCAGCGGGCGGAGGTGGATCGGGAGACCGGCCGGGTGAAGAAGGGCTACGGGATCCTCCAGCCCCGGGTATCCGTATCCCTCCGGGATGCGGACCGTTCGGATTTCGCCCGGGTCTTCGCCGGACGGGGCGGGCTGGATCCCTACGGCAGCCCCGGCGGCGAGCCGGGGATGGACCTGTTTGGGGAGGGCAGCTATACGGGCAAAGGCCTCATGGACGTCCGGGCCGCCCGCCTCTGCCTCAGGGGCCGGTTCCCGGCGGAACGGCTCCTGTCCCACGATCTGGTGGAGGGGGCCTGGCTGGGCTGCGCCTATGCCGGGGATCTGGAGCTCAGCGACGGCTTTCCCGGCAGCATCCTCAGCTATTATGAGCGGCAGCACCGGTGGATCCGGGGAGATTGGCAGACCATGCCCTGGCTCCTGCCCCGGGTGAGGAACGAAGCGGGGGATTGGGAGCCGAATCCCATCAGCCCCCTGAGCAAATGGAAGATCCTGGAGAACCTGCGCCGGAGCCTGCTGCCCCCGGCGGTGTTCCTGTCCGTTTTTTTGTACGGCGTCCTGGGTACGCCTGCTCTGGCGGCCGCCGCGGCGGCGGGGATCGCGGCCCTGATCCTGAAGGTGGTCCTGGGTTCCCTGGAGCCCCTGAGGGGCGGAAGACGCTGCCGGGGCGGGACCCTGGCCGCGCCGGTGTCGGAGCTGCTGCAGCTCCTGCTGCTTCTCCTGTTTCTGCCCTACAGCGCCTGGGTGCATATATCCGCCGTCTGCACCGCCCTGTGGCGGATGCTGGTCTCCCGTCGGAGGCTGCTGCAGTGGGTGACGGCGGCGGAGAGCGGGGACAGAAAGAACGGCCTGGGCAAATATCTTCGGCGGATGTTTCCATGTACCGCCGCGGGCCTCCTGGGGCTGCTGAGCGGGGATCCTCTCCTGGCGGCCCTGTGCCTCCTCTGGCTCACGGCCCCCTTCCTGGGCTGGGCCGTGAGCCGGGAACGCAGCGGCCGGGCCCGTCCCGGGGAGGAGGACAGGGTCTTCCTGCTCCATGCCGCCGGGGATATCTGGCGGTATTTCCAGCGCCTGGTGACGGAGGAGCGGCACTGGCTTCCCCCGGATAACCTGCAGGAGATCCCGGAGGAGGAGATCGCGGAGCGCACCAGTCCCACCAATATCGGCCTGGCCCTGCTCAGCGCCGTGGCCGCCTGGGATCTGGGGCTGACGGACCGGGGCTCCGCCTTTGCCCTGGCCGCCCATATGCTGGATACGCTGGAGGCCATGCCCAGATTCCGGGGACACCTGTACAACTGGTACGATATCCGGAGTCTCACGCCTCTGGAGCCGCCTTACGTCTCCACTGTGGACAGCGGGAACCTGCTGGCCTGCCTCATCGCCCTGGCCGGGGCGGCGGAGGAGGCGGGGGAGCCCGCCCTGGCGGAGAGGGCGAGAGCCATGGCCGGAGAGATGCCCCTGGATTTTCTCTATGACCGGGAGCGGAAGCTCCTGCATATCGGCTGGGATCCCCGGGAAGACCGGCCCTCCGGGGGCTGGTACGATCTTCTGGCCAGCGAGGCCAGGATCACCAGCTATATCGCCGTGGCCCGGGGAGAGGCGGAGCTGAAGCACTGGCGGCGCCTGGGCCGGGTCATGACCGGCCGGCGGGGCCGCTACGGTCTGGCCTCCTGGACCGGCACCATGTTCGAGTACTTCATGCCGGAACTCTTCCTGCCCGCCTGGCCCGGCTCCCTGCTCTGGGAGAGCGGGCGTTTCTGCGCCGAGATGCAGCGCAGGGCGGCGGTCCGGGGAGTCTGGGGCAGGTCCGAGTGCGCCTGCGCCCGTATGGACGCGGGGATGCATTATGTCTACCAGGCCCAGGGCGTCCAGACCCTGGCTCTGAAACGGGGGATGGACCGGGAGCGGGTCATCGCCCCCTACGCCTCCTTCCTGGCTCTGTGCCGGATCCCCGGTGCAGCGGTAAAAAACCTCCGGCGGCTCCGGGCCCTGGGGGCGGAGGGGATCTGCGGCTTTTACGAGGCGGTGGACTTCACCCCGGAGGGAGGAGAAACGGAGCGGGTGGTGCGCTCCTTCATGGTCCACCATCTGGCTATGAGCCTGCTGGCGGCGGACAACGCCCTGGAGGACGGCTGCATGATCCGCCGTTTCCTCCGGGATCCGGAGATGGACGCCTGTACGGAGCTGCTCCAGGAGCGGAGCCCCGCCTGGGACCGGGTGCGCCCCATCCGGGAATACCGGGGAGACGAGAAGCCGGAGCGACGGGCCCTGGAGGGCTGGAGCCTGTGCCGGGAGGGCTTCGATCTGGTCCGGCCCGCCGTACTCCCTCTGTCCAACGGCCGGTATCACCTGCTCATGACGGAGCTGGGGAGCTCCCGTTCCCTGTGGGAAGGCCGCCTTCCGGCGGCGTCGGATCTCAGCCGCTTCGGGGAGCGGCAGGGACCGCTGTTCTTCGCCTCCGCGGGAGGCCGCTTTTTCTCCCTTCAGCCCGCACCCGAGTACGACGGGGAGACGGCGTACCACTGGGAGTACGACGGCAGCCGCTTCATCCAGTTTTCCGCCCGGGAGGGCTGGCAGTTCCGGGTGGAGACCCGGGTGCCCGGCAGCGGCTCCGGGGAATTGCGGAAGGTCACGGTGAAGAACCGGACCGGGGAACGGCAGGAGATCACCCTGGCCCTGTATTTCGAGCCGGTCCTGTGTTCTCCCGAGGCCTGGGCGGCTCACCCTGCCTTTGCCCGCCTGGCTTTGGAGAGCCGACTGGGGGAAGGCTGCCTTCTGGTGCGCCGGAGACCCGGGGGAAGAGAACCGGAATGCGCCTGCGCGGCGGCCTGTTCCGAAGCCTGCGACTGGGAGACGGACCGGGACGCGCTGTTCGGCCGGGGCGGGATCCGGGCCATGCCCGCCGCCCTGCTCCGCCGGGGGAGCCGGATCAGAGCCTCTCAGGATCCCTGTGTGCTGGCCAGGCTTCGCCTGGATCTGCGGCCGGGGGAGAGCCGGCAGGTGACCTTTGCCCTGGCCATGGGGCGAAACGAGGGAGAGGCGGAGGCGGCGCTCCGGGAGCTGCGCCGGGCCCATGGGGAAAAC
>JAFZVM010000097.1 GCA_017617795.1 Oscillospiraceae bacterium | reverse complement strand
GTTCCGCCGGTCGGCGCGGGTGGTGTCCATGGTGCGGGGGGTGGACCGCAGGGTCTGGGAAATGACCTCGCCCTTGTAGATCCAGACCTTCACGCCCACGCGGCCATAGGTGGTGGCCGCTTCGGCAAAGCCGTAGTCGATGTCGGCACGGAGGGTCTGCAGATGCACGGTGCCCTCATGGGCGGACTCGGTGCGGGCGATCTCGGCGCCGCCGAGACGGCCGGAGCACATGACCTTGACGCCCCGGACGCCGGCCCGCATGGCGCGGCCGATGGCGTTCTTCATGGCACGCCGGAAGCCGATGCGCTTTTCCAGCTGCTGGGCGATGTTCTCCGCCACCAGCTGAGCGCTGGTATCGGGGCTCTTGACTTCCACGATGCTCAGGCTCACGGGCTTGCCCAGCATCTTCTCCATGGTGAGACGGAGCTTTTCGATCTCCGTGCCGCCCCGGCCGATGACGATGCCGGGTCTGGAGCAGTGGATATAAATGCGGATCCGGGCGCTGTCCCGCTCGATCTCGATGGTGGGAACGCCGGCGGAATAAAGGGTCTTCTTCAGGAACTTGCGGATCTTGTAATCCTCAACGATCAGATCCCCGACACGCTCCTCGCGGGCATACCAGCGGGAATCCCAGTCTTTGATGACGCCGACGCGCAGTCCATGGGGATTAACTTTCTGTCCCATACTCTTACTCCTTCTCCTTCACAACGACGGTGATGTGCGACGTTCTCTTCAGGATCCTGGCGTAACCGCCCCGGGCCCGGGCCATGCCCCGCTTGAGGGTGGGACCGGCGTTGGCGTAGGTCTCAGAAACATAGAGCTCGTCGGGGTTCATCTCATGGTTGTTCTCCGCGTTGGCGCAGGCGCTCTTCAGGAGCTTCAGCAGGAGCTCGGAGGCCGCTTTCGGAGTCTGCATCAGGATCGCTTCCGCAGTTTTGGTGTCCTTCCCGCGGATCAGGTCGCAGACGATCTGCACCTTGCGGGGAGAGATGCGGGCATGGTGAAGTGTTGCTCTGGCTTCCATCTCTCTGCCTCCTTCTTACTTGCCGGTCTTGCTGCCGGCGTGGCCGCGGAACGTGCGGGTGGGTGCGAACTCGCCCAGCTTATGGCCGACCATATCTTCGGTGACGTACACCGGGATATGCTTGCGGCCGTCGTGCACCGCGATGGTGTGGCCAACAAAGGCAGGGAAAATGGTGGAGGCCCGGGACCAGGTCTTCAGGACCTTTTTCTCGCCGGTCTTATTCATTTCGGTCACCCGCTTCAGGAGCTCGGGAGCTACGAAGGGGCCCTTCTTGATACTTCTGCTCATTCCATTCCCTCCTTACTTGGCGTTTCTGTGCTTGACGATGAACTTCTCGGTGCGAGCCTTCGTCTTGCGGGTCTTATACCCGAGAGTGGGCTTGCCCCAGGGAGTTACGGGGCCGGGCCGGCCGATGGGGCTCTTGCCCTCGCCGCCGCCGTGGGGATGATCCACCGGGTTCATGACGCTGCCGCGGACGGTGGGCCGCCAGCCCATGTGGCGCTTCCGGCCTGCGGAGCCGATCTTGATGTTCTCGTGATCCAGGTTGCCCACCTGGCCGATGGTGGCCTTGCAGTCCATCCGGATATACCGGGTCTCGCCGGAGGGGAGACGGACCTGAGCCATCTTGCCTTCCTTGGCCATCAGCTGAGCCGCGCCGCCGGCGCTGCGCACCAGCTGGGCGCCCTTGCCGGGGTAGAGCTCGATGTTGTGGATGATGGTGCCCACGGGGATGTTGGCGATGGGGAGGCAGTTGCCGGGCTTGATGTCCGCCGCGGCGGAGGAGAGGATCTTGTCGCCGGGCTTGATGCCGTTGGGAGCCAGGATATACCGGAGCTCCTTGTCCTCATATTCCACCAGGGCGATGTTGGCGCTGCGGTTGGGGTCGTACTCCAGGCGGACCACGGTGGCTTCCATATCCAGCTTATCCCGGCGGAAGTCGATGATCCGGTACTTCCGGCGGTTGCCGCCGCCGCGGTGCCGGACGGTGATGCGTCCGTAGCTGTTGCGGCCGGAGTTCTTCTTCAGGGTCTCGGTGAGGCTCTTTTCCGGCTCGGCATGCTTGTCGATGCCGTCGAACCCGGAAACGGTCATATGCCGGCGGGCCGGGGTAATGGGGTTAAAAGACTTGATAGACATGTGACTTACACCATCCCTTCAAAGAACTCGATGGTCTTGGAGTCCTCCGTAAGGCGGACCACAGCCTTCTTCCGGGCCGCGGTGGTCCCGGCGGGGTAGGCGCCGTTGCGGCGCTGCTTGCCCCGGACGTGGGTGGTGGTGACCTTGGCGACCTTCACGCCGAAGGCTTCTTCCACCGCCTTGCGGATCTCGATCTTGTTGGCGTCCCGGGCGACGATGAACACGTACTTCTTCAGATCGCCCTGCTCCATGGCCTGCTCGGTGATGACCGGCTTCAGCAGAATATCGTAGGCTGTTTTCATCAGGCGTAAACCTCCTCGACTACCTTCAGAGCGGCCTCGTCGATGATGAACTTCCGGCAATCCAGCACGTCGTAGGCGCTGAGGATCACGCTGCGCTGCTCTTTGCCGCTCTCGTCCTCAAACTTCCGGGCGATGGTGGTCTTCACGCCGGGGATGTTCCGGGCGCTCTTGATGACGTTCTCCCGGATCTCCGGGGCGACTACCAGGACCTTCCCCTCCGCACCCACGGCGGTGAGGAACTTCTGGAAGTCCTTCGTCTTGATGGTATCCATGTTCAGATCATCCACCACGATGATCGCATCCTCCGCCGCCTTGGCGCTGAGGGCGCTGACCAGGGCCAGCTTCCGCACCTTGCGGTTCAGGGTGTAGCGGTAATCCCGGGGCTTGGGAGCAAAGGCGACGCCGCCGTGGGTCCACACGGGGCTGCCCTTGTAGCCGGCGCGGGCGCGGCCGGTGCCCTTCTGCCGCCAGGGCTTCTTGGTGGAATAAGAGACCTCGCCTTTGGTCAGGGCGCTCTGGGTGCCCTGCCGCCGGTTGGCCAGGTGGTTCTTCACGGACTCGTGCAGCACAGCGCCGTTAGGCTCCGCGCCGAAAACGGATTCGGAGAGCTCGACCTCGCCGACCTGCTCGCCGGCCATGTTGTACTTCTTCGCAAAAGGCATCTCACTCTCTCCTTTCTTATGCGTTTCTGGCGGACCGCTTCTGCGGGTTCGTGCTGATGCGGCTGGAGACCGCGTGCTTGATCTTGTTCTTCTTCACGGTGCTGCGGATGGCCAGGATGCCCTTGTTGGCTCCGGGCACCGCGCCCTTCACCGCGATGAGGTTGAGGTTGGGATCCACCTTAACGATCTCCAGGTTCTGCACCGTGACCTGCTCCACGCCCATCTGGCCGGCGCCGATCTTCCCGGGGAAGATCTTGCTGGGGCTGGAGTTGGCGCTCATGGCGCCCGCATGCCGATGCACGGGGCCGGTGCCGTGGGATTCCTTCAGCCGGTGGGCGTTCCAGCGCTTGATGACGCCGGCGTAGCCCTTGCCGCGGCTGATACCGGTGATATCCACCTTATCGCCCTTGGCGAACACGTCCGCCTTCAGCTCATCGCCCACGTTCATCTCCGCGGCGTTGTCCAGGCGGAACTCCTTCAGGACCTTCTTGGGGCTGGCTTCGGCCTTTTTCAGATGGCCCAGCTCAGGCTTGCTGAGCTTTCTCTCGGGCACGTCTTCGAAGCCCAGCTGAACGGCGACGTAGCCGTCCTTTTCCAGGGTCTTCTTCTGCGTGACGACGCAGGGACCGGCTTCGATCACCGTCACGGGGATCGCGTGGCCGGCTTCATCGAAAATCTGGGTCATGCCCACTTTCTTTCCGATGATGGCTTTCTTCATGGGTTATTTTCCTCCTTATCGGTTATTGGTTGACGGGACTTTATTCCTTATTATTGATCGTCCCTGCCAACTTGACCTGCCCGCCTGCAACGGAGGCGGGCCGGGTAGCGCGTGTGGTTCAGAGCTTGATCTCGATCTCGACGCCCGCGGGCAGCTCCAGGCTCATCAGGGCCTCCACGGTCTTCTGGGAGGGGTTGATGATGTCGATCAGGCGCTTGTGGGTGCGGCGCTCGAACTGCTCCCGGCTGTCCTTATATTTGTGGACGGCCCGCAGGATGGTGACGACTTCCTTGCGGGTGGGCAGGGGGATGGGACCGGAGACCTTCGCGTCGGTGCGCTTGGCGGTCTCAACGATCTTCTCGGCGCTCTGGTCGATGAGCTGATGATCATAGGCCTTGAGACGGATGCGGATCATTTTCTTGTTGGCTGCCATGTGGTTTGTTTTCTCCCTTCGTACGTTACTCTTTTCTGTCCCGTACGGATGAAAAAGTCTCATACCCGCCGCCGTGCGTATCACTCCGCTCCAGTAAATGAAGCCGGCATAAACCGGCTTGACTCTCTGGGCGCGGCGATATACGCGCTTCAACCCGCTTTGGGTCACAGACAATTCCAGCCGCCCGATCGTCGGACATACTCCACGGAAGTTACCTCGGTCCCGCCGAGCAATCTCCCGCTTCATCGCGCGCCGTCTGCACAGAGACAGCGGCCCTGCATGCGCAGAGCTTTGTTATAGTACCAAAGGACGGAAGGGATGTCAAGATAATTTTTTCTTTTTTTGAAAAGTTTTTTGAATAAACGGATCAGGTCCCCTGCTTCGCAGCCCCAGGGGAAAGCCAGGGTGCAGATCGTCCCCCTGCCCCGCCGCGCGGTCTGCCTTCCCCTGTGGGAAGGCGGCTGGACGAAGACCAGACGGATGAGGGGCGGACACGGGAACAATCCCGTTGAATTCAGCTGCCTTCTCTCTCGCAGGCCGCTCGCCGCGGGGCGGTTCTTTCCTTACGCGAGGAAAGAACCCAAAGGCGCGCATGGGGGAACCTTCCGAATGGTTCCCCCATGACCCCCTCCTCCCGGCCAAGGGAGAAACCGCGCGGCGGTTTCCCCCATTGGATCCTCCTTCCGGGGAACGGGGACAAGAAAACAGACATCAATAGCAAAGGAAATCCCCGTCAGGAGCAATGGCGAAATGAAATCGGATACGATTGCCAAATAAGGGGATCCAACGGAAAACCCCGCCTAAGATCGACGGCGCCGTACGTTAGCACGGAGGTATCGTTCCAGACGGGATCAAGCCCCATGGTAAATGAAACAAGCTCATTTGTCAAGTAATGGGCTGGACGAGACGTAAAAATATGTGAGAGAACTGTTCCAATAAGTCGTCCCAGGATTGCTCAGCCAGTCGATTTAAACCATACGTCTTTCGTCCCCCGTCTCCCGGTGGGGAATCGAGGGGGGCGGAACCCCTTTCGCCGTCGGGGAAGGATTCCAAAAGAAACCGCCTATCCCGTCCATGATCGCCCCGAAGCCCCTGGCTTCGGGGCGAAGAGGAGGAGCAATCGAGCATTTGCAAGTTTTCCCGGCTCTTTCGCAAACCGGCAACCCCCATTACTCAAACCGAAGCCTGTGCTTCGGTTTGAAGAGGAGGAGCAATCGAACGCACGCGAGCATTCGCGGCGCTTACGGTAACCGCGGATGCGCAGCCCGTGAGATTTGCGACGACGAGGAAGCCTGCGAGATTTGCGACGACGAAGGTCCCCTTTGGCGGCTTTCTTTCTCCTATTTCATTCCCCGCCGGAGGCAGCTTGACGAGAACATCGGCAGAAACGATCTTTGTTGTCACGCCCCGTCGGTGAGGCGAACCTGCGGCGGGGACGGAGAGAAACGCTTCCGTCAGAGCTGCCTGTCTTTATCCCCCCTCAGATCCCGAAGAACCGTTTTCCGTTTTCCCAGGTCAGCGCCTCGATCTCCTCCGGGGAGACGCCCCGGAACCGGGCGACGGCTTCGCAGACGAAGGGCAGCAGAGTGGAATCGTTCCGCTTCCCCCGGAAGGGCACCGGAGCCAGATAGGGGCAGTCCGTCTCCAGCATGATCCGGTCCGCCGGGAGGGAGGCTATGACCTCCGGGGCCTTCTTATTATTCTTAAAGGTAACGGAACCCCCGAAGGAGAACATCCAGCCCAGCTTCACCAGCTCGGCGGCCATCTCCGCGCTGCCGGAATAGCAGTGGAACACCCCCCGGAGGCCGGGAAAGGCCTTCACCGTTTCCAGGCAGTCCCCGTGGGCCTCCCGGTCGTGGATCACCACGGGCAGGTCCAGATCCAGGGCCAGGCGCAGCTGATCCTTCAGCAGCCGGATCTGCACCTCCCGGGGAGCGGCGTCGTCGTAATAGTAGTCCAGGCCGATCTCCCCCACCGCCACGGCCTTTTCCTCCCGGCAGAGCATCTCTACCTTATATATATCTTCTTCTCCGTACTCCCCGGCGCTTTCCGGATGGATCCCCGCGGCAAAATACACGTGGGCAAACCGCAGGGCCAGGTCCCGGGCGGCCAGGGAGCTGGGGATATCCGAGCCGCAGTCCACCGCCAGCCCCACTCCCCTCCCGGGCAGTCCGGCCAGCAGTTCCTCCCGATCCCCGTCGAAACGGGAGTCCTCGTAATGGGCATGGGTATCGAAATACATATCGGTATACCTCAATTCACGTTCCGAAGGTACAATTCACGCGCCGACAGGCGCAATCCGGTTATCTGACTCCCGCCACGTCCCAGGCGGTGAGGATGCCCCGGATAGGCTCCTCCGGTCTGCCGTTGGCGGTGGTGAACAGCAGGCCGATGCGGTCGTGCACGGCCTGGGCCTTTTCGATCATCTCGCTGATCTCGTCCACCAGCTTGTCCTCCCGGATGAAGCGGAAGGATTCGGACCGGTGCTTCTCCGGCGCCAGCCAGGGCCGCAGGTCGGCAAAGCGCAGCGTCTCCCCGATGCCGGTGATCTCCCCGTCCAGGAGGCAGGAAAAGACGGTGGTGGCGCTGAACACCCCCTCCACCACTCCGCTGCGCAGGATGGGGACGTGGGAAAAGCCTCTCCGCTCCATCTCCTGCATGGCGGGGCGCACCGGGTCCTCCATGGTCCGGCACATCACCCGGGAGAAGGGCACCTGGATATCCTTTGCCCTGGGGGCATCCTCCACCCGGGCGATAACGGAGCGCAGAAGGTCCAGCATGGCCCCGGAGGGCTCCACGGGGTAGGCTCCCCCCAGCCGCTTCCGGTGCTGCAGGAGGTTCCGCACCTCCCGGCAGTAATCCAGCTCCTCCCGGATCCGCTTGAATTCCGGCCTCCGCTGCAGCTGGTACACCGCCCGTCCGTCCGCGGGGTAGCCGTAGCGGCTCACCGCCAGCTCCTCCAGCTCCTTGTACAGCTCGATAAAGGTCTCCGTCTTGTTCATCGCCCGCTCCTCCCCGCGTTATTCCATGTAAAACAGGATACCCGCAGCCGCCTCCCCTGTCAAGCGCCGGGGCGGCAGGAAAAATTGATAGAGACAAAATCAAAATCGTGTGGTATAATTATATGAAAAATATGCCGGCGTCGGAAACCGGCCATTATAGGAGGCTATCAAGAGGATGTTGAACGCAAGAGAACTGTTTCTGGAAACCATCAAGCCGGACGGCAAGCCCGACCGTCTGCTGAAGCAGTATGAGGGCACCATCTTCATGCCCGGCGACCCGGTGAACGTGTTCGTCCGCGGCAACCGTTCCCCCGGAATGCCCCCCCACAAGGACCTGTGGGGCACCACCATCGTCTGGCCCAAGAACGTGATCGCCGCCATGCCCCACGTGACGGAGGAGACCAAGGTCGTGCGGGACGTGACCTGCTGGCGGAACTTCACCAAGGTTCCGGATCTGATCGCCAACTGCTCTCAGGATGAGCTGTGGGAGCCCTACCTGGAGCGCTGCGCCCAGGCCGACCGGAAGAACGGCCTGCTCATGTGCTTCGCCCCCACCGGCCTGTTCGAGCGGCTCCACTTCCTCATGGGCTTTGAGGACACCTTCATCAACCTCATGACCGAAGAGGAGGCCATGGAGGACCTGTGCGCCGCCGTGGGCGAGTACCGCTACAACGGCATGAAGCTCATGGTGGACCATGTGCATCCGGACGCCATGCTCTCCCATGACGACTGGGGCAGCAAGACGAACCTGTTCATGCAGCCGGATATCTGGCGTCAGTTCATCAAGAAAAACTACCAGAAGACCTACGATTACCTGCATGACCACGGCGTCGTGATCATCCACCACTGCGACAGCTTCTGCGAGCCCATCGTGGAGGATATGGTGGACCTGCATATCGACGTATGGCAGGGCGTTCTCCCCCAGAACGACATCCCCAAGCTCCAGAAGATCCTCAACGGCCGCATGACCCTCATGGGCGGCATCGACGCCGCCATCGTGGACCGGGAGGACTCCACCGAGGAGGAGATCCGCACCGAAGTCCGCCGCGCCTGCGACCAGTACGCCGCCGGGGGCCACTTCATCCCCTGCATCACCTACGGCGCCCTGGGCACCATCTATCCCCAGGCGGACAAGTTCATCGACGATGAGATCGACCGCTTCAACCACGAGCACTACGGCACCCCCTACGAGCCCAAGGAATAAACATTTCGACCCGGACCCGCTTCGCTGGGCTCCGGGTCGAGTTGGTTTCACGCTCCGCTCCCCGCACTCGCTCCGCTCGCACAGTGCGCTCAGCGAGCAGTATTTTTGGGCAGAAATGAATTCCGCCCAAAAATAACCTCTATTTCATTCGCGGCTTCCGAGCCGCGAACTCTGCGAGGCCCGGACTGACAATGTCTGCAGATCGGGG